>SVMP01000106.1 GCA_015067385.1 Oscillospiraceae bacterium
CAAAGCCGGGATTGCCGACTACATCAGCAGTTTTCGGTTCGACGGTTATTTCGTAGCCTTCTTTTCTTACGGCTTCGATAAAAGCGTCGGGATCATCGACATTAAATGCAAAATGAACGATCGGGCTTTCGGGTTTTTCAACATCTTTTTCGACTTCGAAAAGTTCGATACAAGCACCGTCTTCGCATTCATACATAGCGCAGCGGGACTTTTCACCGCCCCATGCTCTTACTTTTTTGAGACCGAGAAGCTCAGTATAAAATTTCTCGGACTTATCAAAATCCGCAGAATTTACGGCTACATGGTGAAAGCCTTTAATTATCATAATATTACGGTCCTTTCTTTTTTTGTTTATTCAATAAAGTTTGAAGTTATCATATCAACGCCCCATCTGTCAAGGATCTCGACATTCGGAACTTCGTTTACAAGCCAAGGGTTAACAACAAGGCCTGCAGCTTTAAGCTTTTTAACGATATTCTCTGTAAGATGCTCAAAATAAGGTGAAATATCAATTTTATTAGCCACAAGCTTTTCGATCATCTCATCTTCAACTTTTCCACAGCCGAGCTGTGCAGGATGATCGGGAAGCTGCCTGCGAAGCGCCATAAGGTTATCCCAGTCACCTGAAATGAAAACGATATTATCGAGATAATCTTCTTCTTTGATAAGCGCGATAAGATCGGTTATATCCTGATCGCTGAAATTACCTTTGATCTCAAGGAAGCAGACCTTATTATAATGTTTGCAGATACGGATATATTCGTCAAGAGTCGGAATGAAAAGGTCAGATCTTGTTCTCTTTTCCCAATAGTCTTTCATTCTGTACTGCTGAAGTTCGGCAAGAGTAAGGTCACAGACTTTAGCGTCAACACCCATCATGCCGTTAAGTTCGCCGTCATGAAAAGCGATAAAATAGCCATCCTTCGTTCTCTGGGTATCGGTTTCAACACCGTAGAATGATCTTTGACCGGCGGCAACAAATGATGCGTTTGTATTTTCAAGTTCAAGGCCGCAAAGACCTCTGTGCGCTATCATTTTAGCTTTTTTATTGGGAACTTTTACAGTATCTCTCAAAGTTTCTGTTATAAGTTTACCGGGAACGAACTGATCCATAATTATTTTCCTCAAAAAATGTTTTTTAAATTTATTCTATAAAGTTGGAAGTTATCATATCAACGCCCCATTTATCGAGCAGCTGAACATTTTCGATCTCGTTTACTGTCCAGCAGTTGATAACGATACCTGCATTGTGAAGCTTTTTAACAAGTTCTTCGGAAAGACATTCAAAATACGGATCAATGCCCAATTTATTCTCAACGAGTTTTTCTATGAGTTCATCATCGACCTTACCGCAGATATACTGAGCAGGATGTTCGGGAAGCTGTTTGCGAAGATTGATAAGAGAATCCCAGTTACCCGAAATAAAAACCACATTATCAAGATAATCTTCTTCTTTGATAAGAGCAAGCATATCCTCAATATCTTTATCGCTGAAATAATCTTTGATTTCAAGAATGCAGACCTTTTCGTAATGCTTGCAGATACGGATATATTCGTCAAGAGTGGGAACGATGAGATCCGATCTTTTTCTCTTTTCCCAAAAATCTTTCATCTGATATTTGCGAAGCTCCTCAAGGGTTATATCGCATATCTTTATGCTTACACCCATCATTCTGTCGAGCTCACCATCATGAAAAGCGATGAAATGACCGTCTTTTGTTCTCTGGGTATCTGTTTCGATACCGTAAAAGGATCTCTGTCCCGCTGCGACAAATGCGGCATTGGTGTTTTCAAGTTCAAGACCGCTGAGACCTCTGTGAGCAATCATTTTTGCTTTTTTACAGGGAACCTTCATAGAATCTCTTAAAGTTTCCGATATCCATTTCCCGGGCACAAATTTATCCATGATTCATCTCACCTTTTATTCGAGAATATTTGATGTGATCTGATCAACGCCCCATTTATCGAGACGTTCTGCATCTTCGGGATTATCAACAGTCCAACAGTTGATCGTAATTCCGGCATCGTGCATTTTTTTGATGTTATCTTCGGTAAGATAGCTGAAATGCGCATCAATATCAAGCTTATTTTCAACAAGCTTCGCAATAAGTTCGTCGGTTATCTCTCCGGTAAGGAACTGCGCAGGCTGATCGGGATAATTCTTCTTGAGAAGGATCAGGTTATCCCAGTTAAACGAAATAAAAATTATATTTTCAAGATATCCTTCTTCTTTGATTATATCAACGATCTTGCAGATCTCTTCTTCCGTAAAAGCGTCTTTCAGTTCAAGGACACCTATCTTGCGGTAATGAGCGCAGATTCTGATATATTCATCAAGAGTAGGAACCATAAGATCGGAACGTTTTTTTCCGTCATGGTCAAACATTGAAACCGATTGGATCTGTTCGAGTGTTGCATCTCCCATACGAAGATTTACGCCTGCGACCCTTTCAAGATTGCCGTCATGAATACAAACGATATGACCGTCTGCAGTTCTGTAGACATCGGTCTCAATACCGTAATATGATCTTTGACCTGCTGCAACAAACGCAGCGTTTGTGTTTTCACGTTCAAGACCACTTACTCCCCTATGGGCTACCATTTTGGAAAAGCTGACATTGACCTTTACTGTATCCTTTTTCATTCAAACATCCTCCGAAACGAAGATTATTTTTTTGTTAGTTTACCATAATAAATAAATATTGTCAAGTGCTTTTTATTTTTTATTGACTTTCCTGCTTTGATGTGATATAATTTTTTTAAGAAAAACACAAAAGAGGTGTGTGTACATGCTTAACGTAAATTTTACTCCCGATTGGAATAATCTGAAGATCCTTTCAAGAAACAGACTCCCGTCCAGAACTTATTTTATTCCCGGAGAAGCTAAAAACATAGAAGCAAAATCCCGTTATGAAATAAGTTCCGAACGCTTTTTATTGCTTAACGGAATGTGGCTGTTTAAATACTATGATTCCGTTGCGGATGTTCCCGACGATTTCGTAACTGCCGACCTCGGCGGCAAAGAAGAAAAGGTTCCGTCCGTATGGCAGGCTCAGGGCTATGAAAAATGGCATTATACTAACATAAACTACCCCTACCCCGTCGATCCGCCGAATGTTCCGAACCATAACCCCTGCGGTATTTACAAGAGAAAATTCACCGTTCCCGAATCGTTCAAGGGAATGAAAGTCAATCTTTCGTTCCTCGGCGTTTCTTCGGCATATCACATTTATATAAACGGTAAACTCGTCGGCTACAATCAGGTCTCACATATGACAGGCGAATTCGACGTTACCGATTATCTTTGTGACGGCGAAAACGAGATCTGTGTCATCGTCTATAAATGGTGCGACGGCTCTTACCTCGAAGACCAGGACTTTTTCCGTTGCAACGGTATTTTCAGAGACGTTTTCCTCACCGCACAGCCCGAAGAACATATAAAAGATTTTCTTTTCACCACCGAAGGTAACGGCGATCTTACAAACTTCAAGACCAAGGTAAATGTAAAGACAAGCGCTGAGATGTACGTTAAGATAGAGCTTAACGATAAAGACGGAAAGACCGTTTACACTGAAGCTAAAAAGACAAAAAGAAAAAATGCGGAATTTAACTTCAACGTAGAAAATCCGCTTCTCTGGAACGCCGAAACCCCGAATCTTTACACTCTCGTTATCACTGCAGGTGACGATATTGCGGCGCATAAAGTAGGTTTCAGAAAATTTGAGATCGATGGCAACGTATTCAAAGTCAACGGCGTTGCGGTAAAATGCAGAGGTGTAAACAGACACGACAGCCACCCCGAAAAAGGTTATGCGGTCGAATATGAGGATATCCTCAAAGACCTCACCCTTATGAAACAGCTGAACGTCAACACCATAAGAACATCCCACTACCCCAACGACCCGCTTCTTTTAATGCTTGCGGACGAGCTTGGTTTTTATATCGTTGATGAAGCAGATCTTGAAACGCACGGTCTTTTTGGTTGGGATTATGCAACGAAGAACCCCGATTGGAAAGATGCATTTATAGACCGCGCAGAAAGAATGGTTCAGAGAGATAAAAACCACGCCTGCATCATAATGTTCTCCCTCGGCAACGAAAGCGGAAACGGCGAAAATCATATCGCTATGGAAAAATATATAAGAAATGTGGTTCCAAATGTTCTCGTGCATTATTGCGACAATGATGTGGTATCTGATGTTGAAAGCATGATGTACAGATGGGTAGATCAGCTTGTATGCCATGGCGAGGATAAAGAAAACAAGAGACCGTTTTTCATGTGCGAATATGCTCACTCTATGGGGCTTGGTCCGGGCAGTTTCAAGGAATATTGGGAAACAATATATAAATATCCGAGACTTATGGGCGGCTGCGTATGGGAATGGTGCGACCATGCCGTTGCGCATAAGCACGAAGACGGCTCTGTAACGTACACTTACGGCGGCGACCACGGCGAATATCCGCACGACGGAAACTTCTGCTGTGACGGTCTTGTTTACCCCGACAGAACCCCCTCTACCGCGGCTCTCGAAATGAAGCAGGCATACACACCGCTCAACGTTTCTTTCTGTAAAGACTGCGGCAGAATAAAGATGATAAACCGTCTCGACTTTACTGACATTTCCGAATATACCGTCAAGTGGACGGCACTTCTTAACGGTGACGAGATAGCCTCGGGCATTTTCGAAGATCTCGATATTGCGCCCCATGCAACAAAAGCAGTAGATCTCCCGTTTGCAACAAAAGAAGACGGCGAATATGTCATCACGATCTGCGTTGAAGACAACAGAGAACTCAGAGGCATTGAAAAAGGTCATATCTGCTCGGCAGAATCTCTTGTTGTAAAAGAAGCTTGTTATGCTTGCGGCTGCAAAAAAGAAAGCGACAAAAAGCTCGAAGTTGAAGAGAACACAAGATATATCACCGTTTGCGGCGACGGTTTTGAAGTTAAATTCGACAAAGCAGACGGCACCGTTTCAAGCTACAAGGCATTCGGTGCAGAACTTATCAACGACAGACCGCAGTACCCCGAAAGAAGAGGACTTTGCAGACTTCCAGCAGGCATCAAACCGAATATCTGGCACGCAAAGACAGATAACGATCATTTTCTCAACGATTCGCTCCGCTACTGTGCAGACAGAACATGGCATACCGTCACAAACGCACAGATCGTTTTGATGGAAAAACAGCGTGTTGATATCAAGGTTACGGGCAGTCTCTGCGCGCCCGCTTGCAAGCCCATAATGACGACAGAGCTCGTTTACAGAATAAACGCTTGCGGCAGTATTAACGTCAACGTCAAATACGAATCACTCGTAAACGAAGCGTTCCTGCTCCCGAGACTCGGTATCGCATTCGAAATGCCGAGAGAATTCGAAAACGTTGAATGGTACGGTAAGGGCGGCGGCGAAAGCTATCCCGATATGCCTCTTTCGACGGTCATCGGCAAATTTACAAATAAAGTTGAAAAGATGCACGAACCGTATCTCCGTCCGCAGGAAAGCGGCAACAGAAGCGAGACACGTTGGATGAAGATCAAAAACGCCGACGGCGTGGGCTTCTTTATCAGATCAGACAGACCGTTTGACTTCTCGACTCACCACTATACAGATGACGACCTCATCGGCTGGAGACACAGAGAAGATGTCAAGGATATGGGCTTTACACGCATCAACCTCGACGGGTTCGTAAGCGGCATCGGCAGTGGCTCCTGCGGTCCGAGCCCTATGGATAAATATCTGCTGAAAATGATCGGAACGAAAGAATTCTCGTTCAAGATCAAACCGATCAAAGAATAACATAAAACGATTAAAACCGACAGAACAAAAATCTGTCGGTTTTTTGTTTGATAGATTGGGATTTGTTTATTTGCGCTGTTCCGTTATGTCAGGCTCAAAGATCCAGAAAGCATTATCAACCAGCACTTCAACCGTGTTGTTATTTCCGAAAACATATAAGTAACCTGTTCCGAAATTTGATTGATCATTTTCAACAGGAAACTCGGTGCCATTAACCGCAGAAGTGATTTCGCCATCAAATGTCATAATATCAGTTTTCAATCTGTCGCTTTCGTCACCCGTATTTTCATATAAAACACCGTCGATCATTACCATAAGGGGCAGATCGTATTTTACATCATTGTTATTACACCCAACAAATGCCAACACGAATATCAACGATAAAACCAATATTATCAACTTTTTCATACAATCACACTCCTTTGTCAAATTCTTATTTATCGCTCTGTTCTATTTATTAGAATTACCTAACTTCTAAATCGATAATAGCATGATACATCATTACAAGTCCCGCACTCAGTAACACACCGCCAACAATATCCGTGAACCAGTGAACGCCGGAAACAAGTCTGCCAATTACCATAAAAGCAATAAATGCGATGATTGTAGCAGCAACGATATTACGGAGCGCTTTGCTCTTTATTCGACTATTAAATTGCATGACAGCCGTTGGCATAACACACATCACCAGCATCGTTGTGGAAGATGGATAGGATGCTTCCAAAATCCCTTCTATCAGTACCGGTCTGTAATTGATTACGACGATCTCGAAAAGCGAATAAGCAACAATCGTGACAACATAAAACCCGCCCAAGACAAGAATGTCGTAATCTACCTTGCATATACTTTTCCGCTTGATCCACTGCACAAGCCCAAGTATACCGAAGCCCATACACATGAAGATCGGCACAAGACCGAGCCAATCCGTTATATTGTATAAGCTGAAATGAACACCTGTCAACGTGTGGACAAAGCCATTGATGCCGGAAAATCCTACCGATGAACCTTGAGGACCAATCTCACGCACATCCACAAAGCAAAGTGCCACCGTCCACAGTACAAATGCTACAAGCAAACACATTGAAGCGATAAAGCTTTTTCTGATTCTTTTCATTTTCTCTACCATCCTTTTGGTTTGTATTTTGGCTTTCGCCTGAATACAAGTTTAGAGAAAAACAGTGAAAAATGAAAGAATTTAGACGTCACATAGATGATACGCTTCGTATCATTGCCGTTTTATCAGCATTAGAGCCTTAATAATCAAAAATGCAAATACAAATATCGCTGCATAGGGTTGCCGGCTTATAATGAAAAGGCAGACACCAACGGCGCTTAATGCCAACGACAAAACGCTCTTGCTTTGAGCCCAAAGTCTTTGACGACAGTTTTGCAGGGCAAGAGTCATAATGCCCAACACTATCATAACACCAACAAAAATGATGTACGCAGTTTTTAGGTACATCTGAATATCACTCAAAGCAAGGAGCGATACCTCTTTGATAACGTCATCCGTTTTCTGACCGAAGAAGGGTAAAAACAGCAACAATGCCATACCGCAGTCAATCAAACCGAAAATCAAATCTCGGATAGTTCCCTCTTTTTGCTTGTGATCATTTTCGGCGATAGCCAGTATTTCTTCACCGGATAACAGTTCATCCAAGGAGACAGAGAAGAACTTTGATATTGCCTTCAA
>SVMP01000107.1 GCA_015067385.1 Oscillospiraceae bacterium
TACCTTTACCGAATTGAGGCAGTACAAAGGTAGGTGCACGATCTATGTTACACTTAAAAAACATTTACTTCACCTGCTCAATATTTTCTAAAATAAATTAACAGACCGAATTTCCTGGATATGTTTGCGGCAAATACGGGTTCATGGGTTCTGTGTTATTACAAAGAAAACAGAAACATCATCAGATATTTCCAACTTAGATCAAACAAATTTCTTTGCAAAAGCGGCGATCTTTGATTTATCGATCGTCGGAGCCGAACCGCCTGCTTTGATTATTTTTTTCATAGCGATCTTTGCAACGAGTTTATCAAAGCCTTTCATTTCATCCGGGTTCATTTTTGCGCCGAATCCGTCTGCGGCGATTGCTTTTTTTACGAGTATCGCAGGGAAATTCTTTTCGATATAAGAAAGATTCTGACGGTAATCGGAACAGCATACAAACAGGCCGACGTTTTTCTTTTGGATCGCAAGTTCATTTTCGGAAACAAACTTCTTAAGCTGCTTTGGGATCATACCGGCTCTTATTCCTCCGCCGAGAATGATGTTGTCAAAAGAAGAAGGATCACAGCCATCCACAGCAAGATTGAAAAGCTTGGAATCGGGAATCAATTTATACAGCTCAAGCGCGCACTCCGCAGCGGCGCCTGTTTTGGAATAATAAACGATAGCTGTTTTCACCGTTATACCTCCGAAAAAAACATAAAATAAGAGTATGTATAAAAATACAGAAACAGTATACCACATTTTACCTGCAATTTCAAGTACTATTTCAAAACAAAAAAATAATTTTTACTTCTTTCGTCAATACTCCCCATCGTATTTACAAGAAATTTAACAAAATAAAACAATAAAAAAGGGTTTACAAATGAAGAAATAACTGATATAATAGTATCATTACAAATACTGAATATGGAGAAAAAAATGAGAAACATCGATTATGTAAAAACATACGACCCCGAACTCGGCGCAGCTATTGAAGCTGAGTTTGACCGTCAGAAAAGAAATATTGAGCTTATTGCGTCCGAAAACATCGTATCCGAAACCGTTATGGCAGCAATGGGCACCATCCTTACAAACAAATATGCCGAAGGTTATCCCGGAAAGAGATATTACGGCGGCTGCGAATGCGTTGACGTTGTTGAAAACATCGCAAGAGAACGCGCATGCAAGCTTTTCGGCGCAGATCATGCAAACGTTCAGCCTCACAGCGGCGCTCAGGCTAACATGGCTGTTTACTTCGCATTCCTCAAGCCCGGCGACACCATCATGGGCATGAACCTTGCATGCGGCGGACATCTTACCCACGGTTCTCCCGTAAATATGTCCGGTTCTTACTTCAACATCGTACCTTACGGCGTTGACGAAAAGACTCATCTTATCAACTATGATGAAGTTGAAAAGCTCGCAAAAGAAAACAAGCCCAAGATCATCGTTGCAGGCGCATCCGCATATCCGAGAACCATTGATTTCGAAAGATTTGCAAATATTGCTCATTCCGTCGGCGCACTTCTTATGGTAGACATGGCTCACATTGCGGGTCTCGTTGCCGCAGGTCAGCACCCCTCTCCGTTCCCCCATGCGGATATCGTTACAACTACCACCCACAAGACCCTTCGCGGTCCCCGCGGCGGCATGATCCTCTGCAAGGAAGAATTTGCAAAAGCAATCGATAAAGCGATCTTCCCGGGCACTCAGGGCGGTCCTCTCATGCACATTATCGCAGCTAAAGCCGCTTGCTTCGGCGAAGCTCTTAAACCCGAATTCAAAGCATATCAGGAACAGATCGTTAAAAACGCAAAAGTTCTTGCCGACTCCCTCGTAGAAAAAGGCTTTGATCTTGTTTCCGGTGGTACAGACAATCACCTCATGCTCGTTGACCTTCGCAAGTTCAACATCACAGGTAAAGAGCTTGAACACAACCTCGACGAAGTTCGTATTACCGCAAATAAGAACGCAATTCCGAACGATCCCCAGTCTCCGTTCATTACCTCCGGCGTACGTCTCGGAACTCCCGCAGTTACATCCAGAGGCTTTGTTGAAGACGATATGAAGATCGTTGCAGAATGTATCTACGAAACAGCGGCTCATTTCGAAAAAGCAGACGAGATCAGAGCAAAAGTTGCGGCTCTCTGCGACAGATACCCCATCTATCAGAATATTTAAGTAGACTAAAGACTGTCGGTGTATATTATATACGCCGACAGTTGAATATAGATTTCAGTTTGGAGTGAAAAGTCATGACAGAAAGAGACAGAATAAGAGAGCTTATCAAAGAATACGCAGATACAGTAGCTCTTACCGAAAAAAGCAGAGAAATAGAGAAAAGATATAAAGATCTCAACGCTCTTAATATAGTTCGCCCCCCCGTTCTCATTTTCGAGATCCCCTGGGGTGAGATCCGTTCGGACGAGTTAAAAACACAGCCCGGAGAATATCAGGGCATGGAATACGGTCTTCGCATGGCTCTTTTCCAGAATAAATACTTCCGTGGAGATCACACATGGGCACCGCATTGGGGCGTTGGTGTACACGTTCACAACAGCGGTTACGGAATCGGCTCGAAAGAAAAACAGATTCCGTCCACGACCGGCGCATATATCGTTGCTCATGAATATGAAGATCAGCTCATAAATGACGAAGACGTTGAAAAGATAAAATTCCCGACCATTTCCTACGATAAAGAAGCCACCGAAGCATCTATGAATAAAATGAATGAGCTTCTCGGCGACATAATGCCCGTAAGAAAAACAGGCGTTGTTACCGGCTTCGCTTCTTGGGACTTCCTTATGTCACTTCACGGCATTGAAAAATGTTACGAAGACCTTTACGACCGCCCCGAATTCATTCATGCGCTCATGAAGAGACTTACCGATATTCACAATTATGAATTTGATGAATATGAACGTCTCAATGTTCTCGAAACAGAAGTATATTATCTGCATTGCACACCCGCACTCTGCCACGATATGCCTCACAAGGATCTCGACACCGAGAAGATCACCTGTAAGGATATTTGGTGCAGAACATCTGCTCAGGTCCTCGCTGTAGTTTCTCCCGATATGCAGCAGGAATTTGACGTTGACTATGCAAAAACATATGCTGAAAGATGCAAACGTACTTATTACGGTTGCTGTGAACCTCTTCACAACAAGCTTGATCAGATCAGAGATATAAATAATCTCCATAAAGTTTCCATCACTCCCTGGGCAAACGTTGACGAAGCGGCAGAAATAATGGGCAAAGATTTCGTTCTTTCCTATAAACCGAACCCCGCATTCGTTGCAAGCAAGACTTTCGATCCCGCTCCCGTTGAAGAAGAGATCACAAGAGTTCTCGAAGCGTGCAAACGTAACTCCACCCCCTGCGAATTCGTCCTCAAAGACATCAGCACCATCGCTAACCGTTGGGAAAACCTCATGGAGTGGAACAATACCGTTCAGAAAGTCATTGACAGATATTTCGCATAATTTTTCGGAGAAAGATATATGGCATCCCCTCTCGCGGCAAAGATCCGTCCGACAGATCTTTCGGATTTTGTAGGGCAGGAACATCTTGTCGGTAAAGGCAGACCGCTTTACAAGATAATCGAAAGCGGAAACATACCGAACATGATCTTTTACGGTTCATCCGGCATAGGCAAGACGACCCTTGCCTCTATCATTGCGGCTAAAACGCAGAAGACTCTGCATAAGCTTAACGCAACGACGGCTTCGACAGGAGACATAAAAGATATAATCGCATCCCTGAACTCTTTGGAGGGAACGAACGGTATACTGCTTTATCTTGACGAGATACAGTATTTCAATAAAAAACAGCAACAGATCCTGCTCGAATTTATTGAAGACGGCTCGATAACACTTATCGCATCGACGACAGAAAACCCGTATTTTTACGTTTACAACGCTATTCTCAGCAGATCAACGGTCTTTGAGTTCAAACCGGTTGACAGAAAAGCCGTTCAAAAGGCGGTAACAAGAGCTTTTGATATAGTCAGAAACGAAAAAAATATTAAGATCAATGTTGAAAACGGCGTATGCGAGTATATTGCTTCAACATGCGGCGGAGATGTCAGAAAAGCGATAAACACGGTTGAACTGCTTACTGCGGTAAAGATCGGACAAACCGAGATAAACGTTTCTCTGGACGATGCGAAGGAAGTTTCTCAGCGTTCAAACATGAGATATGACAGAGACGGCGACGCTCATTACGATATTCTTTCCGCATTCCAGAAATCGATAAGAGGCTCTGACGAAAATGCGGCGCTCCACTATCTTGCAAGGCTCATTGAGGGCGGAGATATGGCGTCGATATGCAGACGTCTGCTTGTTATAGCATCGGAAGATATAGGACTTGCGTATCCGCAGGCGATAAGCATAACAAAAGCGTGTGTTGACAGCGCATTACAGCTCGGTTTTCCCGAAGCGAGAATTCCTCTTGCGGAAGCGGTAATTTTACTTGCGACTGCCCCGAAATCGAACAGCGGTATTTGCGCGATCGATGCAGCGATTGAAAGAATACGTTCGGGCGAATACGGTGATATTCCCGATACGCTCAAGGATTCGCACTACGGCGGCGCACAGAAGATGGGCCACGGTATCGGCTATCAGTACGCTCACTCGTACCCGAATCATTGGGTAAAACAGCAATATCTGCCCGATAAGATCAAAAACGACGTTTATTACGAATACGGCGACAACAAGACCGAACAAGCCGCAAAAGCTTATTGGGAAAAGATAAAAAAATAAAACATTATAACCGTAAACTGCTCCGACCCAAACGAATCGGAGCAGTTTTTTTGTTAAAATTACAGATTTTCATATTCGGCAATTACGTTCATACCGAAAATTTTTCCTTTACCATATATTCGATCTTCTGATATAATTTTTCCAATTCGTCCTTTTCTTCGGAAGGAAGATCGGAATGCACGCTGTAAGCCCATATATCCCATGTCAAAGCACGCAGATCGTCTGAAATTCTTTCGAGAAGATGGGAGAGACGTTCTTCTCCGTCAAGCATCCAATAAATATTCCGCTCGTAGCATGTTTCAATATTCGGCATCTCTTCCGAAATAGCATGAGCCTCCGCTTTTCTGTCTGTATCGCAGTAGTGACGGAACAGTAATCTGCGAGCTTCACCCCGACAGTCGTCATTTTTGGAATATGAAAATATCCTGTCTGCGATAGAAATGATTTCGGAATCATGCTCTTTGCAAAAATCGGGATCCTCGCTTGCGGCATATAACGCATACATCAATGTGCAAAGCAGACGGTCGTTGTTAGGATAACGTTTCAGCGTTTCACGAAGAATTTTTATAGGCTCTTCCGTGATATTCCGATCTATCATCGCGGAAGTTTCTGAAACAACATCATTTATTATTCGATTTTTCTCCTGTTCATCTACCCCTAAAAGTTCATCTACCGTAATTTCAAAAAAATCGGCAAGTTGTGGCAACATGGAAATATCCGGCGCTGTTCTGTCGCATTCCCATTGAGAGATCGCACGCGAGGTAATCGACAAATAATCGGCAAGCTGTTCCTGCGTTATATTTTTTTCAAGTCGCAAACGTTTAACAGTAGAACCAATAGACATATTTTGTCCTCCTAAAATTTCAAAAGCGCTTTTGTAATCATATTATATCATATTTCAATAATAAATCAACGAAGTGTTTGGTGGAAAAAAACATAGCAATGCTATACTGTTCAAAGACAATACGCATCTTTGAACTGTTATTTGAGACATTCGGTAAAAACCAAACAAGCGCAAAAGCTTATTGGGATAAAATAAAAAAATAAATATAAAAGACAGAGAATTTTTACGTTCTCTGTCTTTTTGCTATTCAGCGATTTTCTGTTGATCTGTTTATCCGACTTTATTGTAATTGGAGTCGGAAACGATCTCCTGCAAATCAAGATCATCGGGATACAATAAACCTTTTGTTACCAAACCGTTTTCATCAACCGTTGTTCCGGTAAGATTCAAATCATTATGAGCATCGTTATTCAAGAAATAAGAACTGCCGTCATTTGTAAATTCAAGAGTATGACCGATTCCAACAGATGTAGCAACAGTTCCGTCAGCTTCTGTAAAATCTATACACTCTGTAAATACAATATAAAGTTTATCAGATTCTGTATACTGTTCGTAAAAATCACAATGATAATCAAAGTTACAGTTTGCATAGTAATCGGTTCCGCTGCCTAAAACATAATATCTTTGAACTTCGTATACCCTTTCATCTTCTCTTTGCAATATGTTATTGTTTATTTTAGTCTTAAAACGGCTTTCTTTTGCCAATAAAGTATTTTTTGAATTTTCCAAAGAAAAGGCATCTAAATATGATTGATATCTTACATTAAAAAGATACACAATAATCTCTTTTACCTCTTCAGGTAATTCAACATCTGCAGGTATATTAACGATTTCATTATCAATAAACAAATCAGCTTCATTGTTTTCCTGCAACGTTGTGTTGTTTTGATCAAAATCTTTTTGTTCACCCGAATTTGAATCTTCACATCCGAAAAAAGACATTAACAAAAGCAAAAGCAAAACTGATGCGGTTATTTTCGATAGAATAGTGTGTTTGATCTTCATATCCATTCTCCTTTGTAGATATTTCACTTTCTTTTTCAACCATATTATACACTATTTTCATTCATTTGTCAATAGCAAAAGAATGACAGAGAAAAAAATCTCTGTCATTCTTAATTGATTATGTGTTAAATTATTCTTCGATAGCTGCTTTCTTGGAGTTGATGGCATGAAGTCTTGCGGCATCGAATTTAGCTTTACGGGAGAATGTATAGATACCGTTGCATTCCTGCATAACGTCGGTAAGCTGAGTGTAGCAGAACGCACACATCTTGGGATTGGAGAGAAGAACATCTACGAGGCCTTCATATCTTGCATAGAATTCTTCGATATTTTCGGGAGCTTTGCCGTAACCCCAACCCTGTTCGCCTTCGTCGTCGATCTTCCACCATGTACCGCCGAATTCGGAAACAAAGAAGGGCTGACCGCCGTACTGAGACATGCCCTTGGGATCCTTGAAGTATTCGCCGTCGCCGTGAGCGAGAGATTCGTAATGCTCGGCAAATTTTGCGGGATCCTGCTCGTAGTCATGCCAGTCGTAGATATCGGTCTTTCTTGCGTGGATATAACCGCTTGTATCAATAACGGGTCTGAACGGGTCAATACCCTTTGTTACATCGTAAACGGTTTCGATAATATCTGCAATACGGTGAGCGGAACCGAGTTCGTTAAACGCACACCAGCCGATGATAGCGGGAGAGTTATAGTCTCTTTCAAGTTCTTCAACCCATTCGGAAAGCATTGAAAGAAGAGCTCTCGGGTCGTCGGTGTTAAGACCCCAGTTCGGATATTCGCCCCAAAGCAGATAACCGAGCTTGTCAGCCCAGTAGATGAGACGGGGTTCAAAGATCTTCATATGAAGGCGTGCGCCGTTAAAGCCGACAGCC
>SVMP01000002.1 GCA_015067385.1 Oscillospiraceae bacterium
TGTCGGTGTTTTTGCCGAAGAGCTTCCCGGCTCAAATGACCTGAGAAAAGTCTGGGATTCCGTAAAACCGTTTTTCAGAGTTTTGGATGAAGAAGAACTGAAAAAAAGCGGATGCGAAAAACTCGGTGAAAGCGAGCTGATGTTCGGTTGTCACTGTTCAAAACGCAGCGCTCAAAGAATAATTGAAACACTGCCGAAAGAAGAAAGAGCTTCTCTCGGTCCGACAGCAGAAGTTGTATGTAAATTCTGCGGAAGAAAATACGAGGTGGAAAATGAATAACAATCATCTTTTCTGTGAGATTCTCACAAAACAAACCTACGAAAAGCTCGTAGACTTTACCGTTGCATTTCCCGATGCGGACAAGATCTGCGCACCGGGTCAGTTCATCCATGTTCTTTGCGGCGGCAAAACGTTCCTCAGACGTCCTATCAGCATCTGCGATGTAACAAAAGACACACTCCGTTTCATTTTTGAGATCAGAGGAGAAGGAACAAAAGAGCTTTCCGAAAAAAATGTCGGAGATATTATCGACATGCTTGCACCTCTCGGTCACGGCTTTGAATTAACAAAAGACGATGAAAACATTGTTGCTATCGGCGGCGGAATAGGTTGCTTCCCTCTTCTCAACGCAGTTAAGGCTTGCGGAAGCGCAAAGGCGATCCTCGGTTTCAGAAACAAAGAGGCTGTTTACGACAACTTTATTGAAGATTTCGAAAACGTTTGTCCGGTAACCCTTATGTCCGACGACGGTTCGGCAGGCATCAAAGGCTTTACGACCCAAGGCCTTGAACAAATGATAGCAAGAGGAGAAAAAATTTCAAAGATCATAACATGCGGTCCCATGGTTATGATGGAAAAGATCATCGATATTGCACAGAAAAACAATATCCCCTGCCTCGCTTCTTTCGAAGAGAGAATGGGCTGCGGTATAGGCACTTGTCTTTGCTGCTCAACAAAAGTAAACGGACAAAGACGCTGTATTTGCAAAGAAGGTCCTGTTCTTAATTTCTGATAAATGCTCGGAGTGTTGAGATAAATCGTCTTAACGCTCCGAAATGATGTTTACAGATATTTTTTTACGGCAAAAAAACCGATAATACAGCGTATATTCGAATTTTGTAACTTTTTTTCTAATATTTTAATTGCGTATTGACAATATAGCGTTTTTATGTTATAATATACAAACTTTATTAAGATAAAGCGATAAACAAATAAAATTCAAACGGATTATAGACTATGAAAAATATTGATTTTGGTCGTACAGACGGTCGCCGCGACTATATTTTCGGCGATGCAATGCTCAGACGAGAGATATGCGAAAAGCTTGTTCGTCTTTTAAGTGAATCGGGATACAAGGAAACCGTAACTCCGACAGCGGAATATTTCGATGTATTTTCCGCAGACCCCACAAGATCGATGGGAGACAATGTTTACAAATTTACCGATGAAAGAAACAGGCTCATGGCACTCCGCTGTGACTGCACTGTTCCGATAGCGAGAATTGCCGCGACAAAGCTTACGGACACGCCCCTCCCCTACAGACTTTTCTACTGTCAGAATGTTTTTTCCGCACCCAATGCTGCAAATGCGTTGACAGAATCGACTCAATGCGGTGCCGAGCTTATCGGAACAGAGCATAAAAACATGATGGAAGCGGATATTGAGATACTTGAACTTGCGGCAAAAAGTATGCAGACTCTCTTCGGGCTTGACTTCAGAATTGAAATAGGTCACGGAAAACTGTTTACAACTCTTTCGGAGATGTATAACATCGATTCTGAAACTTCAGAAACGATACGAAAGCTCATCGAGACGAAAAACTTTGCGTCGATCGAAACGATGAAGATCCCGAAGCCGTTTAAAATGCTTCCCAAAATGTTCGGTACGGCAGACGACGTGGATCTGGCATCTTTGGACGTTTTTGCGAACGAAACGGGTTCAGATAAAATTCGTGAGATCATTGATTACATAAAAACACTCATTATCAAATTAAAAGAAAAAGGTTACGGCAAATGTCTTTCCTTTGACCTCGGTCTTGTCGGCAGACTTGACTATTACACCGGAATAATATTCGGCGGATTTGTAAGCGGTCTCGGTCATGCCGTACTTTTGGGCGGAAGATACGACAATCTTACCGCTAACTTCGGAAGGGATCTTCCCGCAACAGGATTCGGTATAACTGTTGACGATATTTTCGATCTTCTTAAAAACAGAAAAGAAGATGTTCAACCCGAAAAGCCGCTTCGTCCGATCAGAATAGCGCTCACAAAAGGCAGACTTGAAAAGAAGACCATTGAGCTTTTTGAAAAGAACGGTGTTGACTGTTCATCGCTCATAAACAAAGGACGCAAACTCGTTTTTCCGCTTAACAACGGTCAGTTTGAGGTCATGCTCGTTAAGAGCCGAGATGTTATAACATATGTTGAACACGGCGTATGCGATCTCGGAATAGTAGGAAGCGATACGATAACGGAATACGGCTCATCGCTTTACGAGCTTGCGGATCTCGGCTTCGGAAAATGCAGAATGGCATTGGCAGGAAATGCAAAATATAAAAACGACCCCGAAAATTTCTTCGGAGGTTATTCAAAGAAGGTTCTTGCAACTAAATTTGTAAACGCTGCAAGAAGATACGCCGCAGAGAAAAAAGTGGACGTGGAGATCGTAACTATCGAGGGATCGGTCGAGCTTGCTCCGATACTCGGACTTGCCGACGGTATAGTTGATATTGTTGAAACAGGTGACACTCTCCGTGAAAACGGACTTGAAATAATTGAAGATATTTTCCCTGTATCTGCAAGAATAGTTGCCAACGTAGCCGCAACGAAACTACGTAAAAAAGAAATAGATGAAATGTTATCCGGCGTATTGAAAGTATAAAAAAGACAGATAGGGTTATTAAAATGCTTAAAAGATATTACGAAAACGACCTTTCCGCTTTCTTTTCTCAACTTGATGAAAAAAGAAACGTCACAGAGGCGGACGTTGCAAAAACAGTTTCCGAAATAATAAACGATGTAAAACTCGGCGGCGATGCGTCCTTAAGAAAATACACCGAGAAATTTGACGGTGTTTCACTTGAAAACTTCGAGGTTTCAAAGGAAAAGCCGATGGAAGCACTTGAAAGATCAAGAATCAGAGAGCCTCTTATCGCAGCCGCAAACAATATAAAAACATATCACGAACATCAGCTTGCGGACGGATTTAAGATCGAATCCGAAAACGGCTGCGCTATCGGCAGAAGAGTATTACCCTTGAAAAGAGTCGGTGTTTATGTTCCCGGAGGAAAGGCGGCATACCCGTCCTCTGTCTTAATGAATGCCATCCCCGCAAAAGTTGCAGGTGTTGAAGAAATAATAATGGTAACACCTCCCCCGAAAAATGAAGATGAAAACACGGATATTCTTGCGGCGGCTGCTGTTGCAGGTGTTGACAGAATATTTTACTGCGGCGGCGCTCAGGCACTTGCGGCTCTTGCTTACGGTACGGAAAGCGTCCCCAAAGTAGATAAAATAGTCGGTCCCGGCAATATTTTCGTTGCAACAGCAAAGAAGCTTTTGTTTGGAACAGTTGACATCGACATGATAGCCGGCCCGTCCGAAATATGTGTTATAGCTGATGAAAACGCTCCCGACAGATTTGTTGCGGCGGACCTTCTTTCACAGGCAGAACACGATGAGCTCGCATCGTCCATTCTTGTTTGTTTCTCGGAAGAAAAGGCAAAAAGAGTTGAGGCAGAGCTTGAAAAACAGATCGCTGTCCTCCCCCGTTCAGAGATCATTCTTAAATCTCTCGCAAACAACGGTGCCGTTCTTATCTGTAAAGATATGGACAGCGCAATTGATGCGGCTAACAAGATCGCATCCGAACATCTCGAACTTTGTGTTGAAGAACCTTTCAAATATCTCGATAAAGTAAGAAATGCAGGTTCGGTATTCCTCGGATACTTTTCTCCCGAACCTTTGGGGGACTATTATGCAGGTCCTAACCATGTTCTTCCGACATCGGGAACAGCGAGATTTTTCTCACCTCTTTCCGTTGAAAGTTTCACAAAAACAAGTTCATTTATATATTACACACAGTCTGCGCTTTCCGCGGCGGCTTCCGATATAACCGCAATCGCAAAAGCAGAAAGACTTATGGCACACGCAAACGCCATTGAAGTAAGGGAAGGTAAATAGAAATGGTCTTCGGAAAAAAATTGAACGGCGCTGAAGAATATATTCCTTTTAAATATGAGCCGGGAATGATACGTCTTGACGCAAACGAAAGCTACGCCGACATGCCCGATGAAATGAAAAATAAAGTTCTTGCCGAAATAAATGCTCAAGCATTCAACAGGTATCCTGACCCTGCGGCTTCGGCGCTTTGCAAGGCTTTTGCGGATTATTACGGTATTTTTGCATCTAACGTCGTAGCGGGAAACGGAAGCGATGAACTTATTTCCATAATATTCTCTGCGCTTTTACCGAAGCATTCCAAAGTTCTGATCCTTACCCCCGATTTTTCCATGTATAAAATATATGCAAATCTCTACGAACAGAGTGTTTGCACGGTTGAAAAAGACAATGACCTTAACATAACGGCTCAGGCAGTCATCGAGGCAGCCAAGAAATACAGCGTTGATTTTATTATTTTCTCAAATCCCTGCAATCCAACCGGACAGGGAATGAAAGCAGAAGATATCGAGACGATCGTTTCTTCCGTAAATTGCGCTGTTTGCGTTGATGAGGCATATATGGAATTTTGGGCAGAAAATGAAACCGTTATGCCGCTGATAAATAAATATGAAAACCTATTGATTCTGAAAACATGCTCAAAAGCATTCGGAATGGCAGGTTTCAGACTCGGATTTGTTATTGCAAACGAAAATATTATATCAATGTTCCGAAAAGCGAAAAGTCCGTATAATGTTAATTCCCTTTCTCAAGCGGCAGGGCTTGCGGCGCTCAAAAACAGAGAATATCTCAAAAACATGACGGCTCAGATAATTTCAAGAAAAGAAAAGCTTTACAATGCGCTCAAAGAGCTGGAATCGCCCGTATTCCGTGTGTTTGACACAAAAACGAATTTCGTAACCGTTCAAACACCGATGGCAAAGGAGCTTTATTCGTATCTTGTTAAAAACAATATCATTGTACGTTATTCATCTCCCGATTATCTGCGTATAACAGCAGGCACGCGAGGCGAAAACGATCAGCTAATAAGTAAATTGGAGGCGGCACTCGGTGAGACAAGAGTTCATTAACAGGCAGACTGCTGAAACACGTATCTCTATCAATCTTTCGCTTGACGGAACAGGTTCTTTCGACGGTTCTTCCGGCATCGGTTTTTTTGACCATATGCTTAATTCCTTTGCAATCCATGGCGGTTTCGACATCGTTTTAAGTGCCAAAGGCGACTTGAATGTTGACTGTCACCACACAGTTGAAGACATCGGGATCGTTCTCGGTAAAGCATTCCACGGTGCGCTCGGCGATAAATGCGGTATAACACGTTTCGGAAGTTCGGCAATACCGATGGACGAAGCGCTTGCAAGAGCAGTCGTTGATATTTCGGGAAGACCGTATCTTGTTTTCGATGCAAAATTCGAAGAAGAAAAGGTCGGGGAATTCGACACATGCATGACCGAAGAATTTTTCCGAGCATTTGCATTTAATGCGGGAATGACGCTTCATATGTCGTTACTTTACGGAAAAAATTCTCATCACTGCATTGAAGCTCTCTTCAAAGCAGCCGCACATGCCCTTAAAAATGCCGTAAAAATTGAAGGCGACACAATTCTGAGTGCGAAGGACGTTCTTGAATGAAATTAGCAATAATAGATTACGGAGCGGGTAATCTCCGTTCTGTTGTAAAGGCTTTTAACTTTATAGGCGAGGATTGCGTTGTAACATCTGACAGAGAAACGATCCATTCCTGTTCGGGAATAGTATTGCCGGGTGTCGGCGCATTCAGAGAAGCAGTAAATAAGCTTGAAGCAAAAGGTCTTTGCGACATATTGAAAAAAGAAGCCGAAAGCGGAAAAGCACTTTTCGGCATTTGCCTCGGAATGCAGCTTCTTTTCGACGAAAGTTACGAATTCGGTCACACCGACGGACTCGGCTTTATAAACGGTTCTGTTGAAAAGATCGATACAAACGGAGCAGATCTCAAAATTCCGCACATCGGTTGGAATACGCTGAAATTCAACGAGAAATCGAATCTGTTCAGCGGCATAGAAGATAATTCTTACGTTTATTTCGTTCACTCTTTCGCGGCAAAAACAGACAGCAAAAACGTCACGGCTTACACAGACTACGGTACGGCAGTTGTTGCGGCGGCAGAAAATAAAAATGTTTGCGGCACACAGTTTCATCCTGAAAAGAGCGGTGAAGTCGGTTTAAAAATATTAAAAAATTTCTGTAATACGGTGCGTCATGATAATTTTACCTGCAATTGATGTAAAAGACGGTCAGTGCGTCCGTCTGCTTCGCGGTGAATTCGGAACGGTACACAAGGTTGCCGAAAGTCCGAAGAAATCCGCAGAAAATTTCATATCCGCAAATGCGGAATTTCTGCATGTTGTTGACCTTGACGGTGCGCTTGAAAAAAAGCCCGTCAACTTTGAAACAGTAAAGCAGATCATATCTCTCGGCACCCCGATCGAGATCGGCGGCGGAATTCGTTCGGAAAAAGATTTTGAAATGTATGCCGAATTAGGTGCCAAGAGAATAATCCTCGGCTCCGTTGCATTAACAAACAAGGCTCTCGTTAAACGCTGTGCAGAAAAATATCCTGAGCTTACGGCTGTCGGAATCGATGCAAAGGACGGATTTGTTTCAACAGAGGGTTGGCTCGAAAACGGAACCGTCAGATTTACGGACCTTGCAAAAGAGATGGAATCTATCGGTGTTAAATACGTTATTTTTACGGATATTTCACGAGACGGAACGCTCGGCGGACCGAATCTCGATCAACTTTCAGAGCTTAAAAATGCCGTAAAAATGAATATTATTGCATCGGGCGGTATGAGGGATATAGGAGACGTTAAGGCATGTAAAGAATTGGGCCTTTACGGTGCTATCTGCGGAAAATCACTTTACGCAGGAACTCTTGATCTCAGGGAGGCGATAGAATGCTCGCAAAAAGAATAATTCCGTGCCTCGATATAAAAGACGGCAAGGTCGTTAAAGGAACAAACTTTGTCGGGCTTCGAGATGTCGGTGACCCGGTAGAGATAGCAAGAAGATATAACGAACAGGGTGCTGACGAGATCGTTTTTCTCGATATTACGGCTTCACATGAAAACCGCGGAACACTCCTTGACGTTATAGAAAGAACTGCGAGCGAGGTATTTTTACCCGTTACCGTAGGCGGCGGAATCAGAACAACTGACGACATCAGGGAAATACTCCGTGTCGGCGCAGATAAGATATCGATAAACTCAGCGGCAGTAAAAGATAAAACTTTGATCTCAAAAGCGGCAGACATGTTCGGATCTCAGTGCGTTGTTGTTGCGATAGACGTTAAACGAATCCCATCAAAAGAAAACTATAACGGAGTTTTTCCAACCGATTTCGGAACATCTCCCGAAGATTTTCATGTCGTTATCCACGGTGGACGCACAGACACGGGAATTAACGCAATAGAATGGGCAAAAGAAGTGGAAAAGCTCGGTGCAGGCGAAATTCTGCTGACATCGATGGATACAGACGGCGTAAAAAAAGGATTTGACCTTGAAATAACAAAAATAATTTCAGATGCGGTTTCCATTCCGGTCATAGCGTCGGGCGGATGCGGCTCACTCGAAGATTTTTACGATGTTTTTGCTCAAACAGATGCATCGGCAGCGCTTGCGGCTTCTCTGTTCCATTTCGGAGAGCTTTCCGTGCCGCAGGTTAAAAACTATCTAAAAGAAAAGGGAATACCGGCAAGATGAATTGGGAAGATAAAATTTTTGACGGCAGAGATCTTGTTCCCGCAATAATAACGGATTGCGAAAACGGCGAGGTTCTCATGCTTGCATATATGAACAGAGAATCTTTTCTCAAAACGCTTGAAACAGGGAAAACATGGTTCTTTTCCCGTTCCAGACAGTCTCTTTGGAACAAAGGAGAAACAAGCGGTCATTTTCAGTTTGTAAAATCGATCAAATGCGATTGCGATAACGATACAATTCTTATTTCCGTTGAACAAATAGGACCTGCATGCCACACCGGCTCACGCAGTTGCTTTTTCAACACGATTCTGGAGGAAAAATGAAAGATACATTCAGCGAACTTTACGAAGTTGTAATGTCAAGAAAAGAAGAAAAGCAGGAAGGTTCTTATACCTGTTATCTTTTTGAAAAAGGACTTGACAAAATATTAAAAAAGGTCGGAGAAGAATGCTCCGAAACAATTATTGCAGCAAAAAATGCGGATATGTTCAAAGACGATGCTGATAAAAAAAGCGATCTCATCGGAGAGATCAGCGATCTTTACTATCACATAGCCGTAATGATGGCTCAAGTCGGTATCACACCTGAGGATGTTAATGCGGAGCTTGAAAAGAGATCACTCAAAACAGGCAATCTCAAAAAGTTCCATACAACAGACAAGAATACCTGATTGTGTCAAAATTGTAAAATCGGATTTTTAGGTATTGACAACACGATTTTTTTGTGCTATATTAAACGCATAATTATTCATAAGGAGAAACGTAATGAACAGAGCACTCAGAGCAGCTGAATATTTTTACTATGGTTTTGCATTTTACTTTAGCAAAGCTTTTTTGTGTTTGGCTGAAAAAGGTGTTACGGGTTCTGAGCGTTAAGCTCCAAACTTATTCGTATATTATTTACCTCACAGCTGAACACGCTGTGAGGTTTTCGTATTTAGGAGGAAAAAACAATGATTGTACTTCTCAAACAAAATCCCGATAAGGCGCAACTTGACAGCCTTATTTCCTGGCTCGAATCCAAAGGCGTAGAGATACATCCCACCGTAGGTGCAACACAAACAATCCTCGGTCTTGTAGGAGACACATCTCATCTTGATATAGATCTCATTTCCGCTCTGGACATAGTTGAAGCCGTTCGCAGAGTTCAAGAACCGTATAAAAATGCAAACAGAAAGTTCCATCCGCAAGATACAGTGATCAAGGTCGGCAATACTCAGATAGGCGGCGGCAACCTCACACTTATAGCAGGTCCGTGTTCTGTTGAATCGGAAGAACAGATATGTGAGATAGCAATGAAGGTTAAGGAAAGCGGGGCCACGATGCTTCGAGGCGGCGCATTCAAGCCCAGAACATCCCCCTACTCTTTCCAGGGCCTCAGAAATGAAGGTCTTCGTCTTCTTTCGATTGCAAAGAAGCTCACAGGTCTTCCCATTGTAACCGAAATAATGGATATATCTCAGCTTCCTAACTTTGACGATGTTGACGTAATTCAGGTTGGTGCGAGAAACATGCAGAATTTCGAGCTTTTAAAAGCCCTCGGAACTGTCAGAAAACCCATTCTTTTAAAGAGAGGTCTTTCCTCAACATACGAAGAACTTCTCATGAGTGCAGAATACATCATGGCAGGCGGAAACAATGAAGTTATCCTTTGCGAACGAGGAATAAGAACATTTGAAACATATACCCGTAACACTCTCGACGTTGCAGCTATTCCCGTTTTAAAACAGCTTTCACATCTCCCCATAATTATCGACCCCAGCCACTCAGCCGGAAAATCAGCTCTTGTATCTCCCCTCTCATGCGCAGCTGTTGCGGCAGGAGCAGACGGTCTTATAATTGAAGTCCACAACGACCCCGCACACGCGCTTTGCGACGGTCCTCAATCGATCCGCCCTGAAGCATTCGATTCTCTTGTAAAAAAACTCAATGTTATATCAGACACTATAAAAGAATAAAAACAGAAAGTCAGGATAATTAAGATGATTATCGGCATCGTAGGTCTCGGACTTATAGGCGGTTCGATGGCTAAAAGCATAAAAGCGAGAACAGACGATATGGTTCTTGGTATAGACCTTAACGAAGAAACAATGAGCCTTGCAAAAATGTCCGGCTCTATAGACGGTGTTTTAACCGATGACAAACTCTCGTCTTGCGATATAATAATGATAGCCGTTGCCCCCGTTGCACTTATAAAATGGGTCGAAGAAAAGGCGAAGCTTCTTAAAGGAACACTTCTTATCGATCTTTGCGGTGTAAAAAGACATCTCGGAAACAAAATATCGGAAAAAGCTGCTGAAAACGGTTTTTCGTATATAGGCGGACATCCGATGGCAGGTAAAGAAGTCAGCGGCTTTAAAAATTCAAATGCGACTTTATTCAACGGAGCTTCAATGATAATTATTACGGATGAACATTCCAATATAATAACTCTTGATATGCTCAAAACATATTTTCTCAAGATCGGATTTGAAAAGATCACTTTCTCTACTCCGGAAGAGCATGATATGATAATTGCGTACACATCACAGCTTGCGCATATAACATCAAGCGCATATATAAAATCTCCGACAGCTCAAAAGCATATGGGCTTTTCGGCAGGAAGCTACAAAGATATGACACGTGTTGCAAAGCTTGATGAAAATCTTTGGACAGAGCTTTTGTTGGACAACTCGGATTATCTTATTGACGAGTTAAAAACTCTCATTGGAAATCTTTCCGATTATCTTAACGCACTTGAGACAAACGATGCCGAAACCCTCAAAGAGCTTTTGAAGAAAGGCCGCGAGCTCAAGCTTACCGCCGGAGGCGAATAATGGCAATGCAGACGGTAAAAGTCAATGTCGGAAAAGGTTATGATGTTATAATCGAAAACGGCATCCTCTCCGATTGCGGAAAGATAGTTAAAAAGGTTACGGGAAAGGGACGAGCTGCGATAATTACCGACTCAAATGTTTCCCGATTATATCTGCAAACTGTTTTAACATCTCTCAAAAAGGAGAATATAGAGAGCGAGAGCTTTGTTTTCGATGCAGGTGAGCAGTCAAAAAACATTTCCACATTATCCGATATCCTCGAATTTCTTGCAGAAAAACAGTTTGTACGTTCTGATACGGTAATAGCGCTCGGCGGCGGTGTAACGGGAGATATGGCAGGCTTTGCGGCGGCTATATATCTCCGCGGAATTAAATTCATTCAGATACCGACAACGCTCCTTGCTGCAGTTGATTCTTCCGTAGGCGGAAAGACAGCGATCGACCTTAGTGCAGGAAAAAACCTTGCGGGAGCGTTTAAACAGCCTGAAGCAGTAATTTGCGACCCCGAAGTTTTCTCAACACTTCCCGAAAAGGAATTCGCAAACGGAATGGCGGAAACGATAAAGTACGGCGTTCTTTTCAGCGACGAGCTGTTTTACTCATTCAACGACAAAACAACGCCGAGCAGTCTCTGCGAGATGATAAAAAAATGTGTTTCTTTCAAAGCGAGAACCGTTGAAAATGATGAATTCGACAACGGCGAAAGAAAGCTTTTAAATCTCGGACACACGATCGGTCATGCGATAGAAAAATGCAGTAATTTTACCGTAAGTCACGGTTATGCCGTAGCGGCAGGAATGGCTATGATAGCAAGAGCAAGCGAAAGCCTGGGAACCGCTGAAAAAGGAACAGCTGAAAATATTGAAAAGATGTTAATAAAACATTCTCTTCCAACAGATTTCGACTACACGGCAGAAGAGCTTACAAATGCGGCGCTTTCGGACAAAAAACGCAGCGGAGATAAAATAACGCTTGTTTTACCGACCAATATAGGCAAATGTATACTCAAAGACGAGCCGATACAAATGCTTGGAAAATATATAGAACTCGGCAAGGGAAAATAAATGGATATTATAATTAAACCGTCCTCACTCAGCGGCAAAACAGAAGCCATAGGCTCAAAGTCAGACATACACAGACTGCTGATCTGCGCGGCAGTTGCAAACGAAAAGACAGAAATAGACGGCATCTTTTTTTCCAATGATGTTTTTGCAACATTATCATGCATCAACGCACTCGGAGCAAAAACCGTAATCAATCAAAACAGCTGCACTGTTTATCCGATAGAAAAAAGTACCGAGTGTCCGATAATTGATTGCGGAGAAAGCGGTTCAACATTGAGATTTCTTTTGCCGGTCGCATGTGCGGTAACAGAAAAAGCTGAGTTTGTCGGGAAAGGACGTCTTCCGGAAAGACCGATCGGCGAGCTTATAACGGCGATGTGTTCGGGCGGCGTTAAATTCAGCGAAGAAAAGCTTCCGTTAAAAACCGAAGGGAAACTTCGTGCAGGGAAATATTATATACCCGGCAATATCAGTTCTCAATATATATCGGGGCTTCTGATGGCATTAAGCACGGTTGAAGGCGAAAGCGAGATCATTTTAACATCAAAAACAGAGTCTGTCGGATACATTAACATGACACTGTCTACCCTTTCGATTTTCGGAGCAGACATAAAGGAAGAAGAAGGACGTTATATTGTAAAAGGAAAAAAAAGACTTATTTCACCGAAGAAAATACGTGTTGACGGAGACTGGTCAAATGCAGCTTTCTTTTTAGCCGCAGGTGCCATAGGCGATAAAATAGAAATAGACGGATTAAATATAAACAGCCTTCAGGGTGACAAAGAAATAATCGAGATACTTCAACGCTTCGGAGCAGACATTAAAGAAGAAAACGGAACAATAACTGTATCTAAAGGGAAGCTTTGCGGATGCAGGATAGATCTTTCAGACATTCCCGACATGCTTCCTGCGCTTGCAGTTGTAGCAGCTTTTGCGGAAGGCGATACGGTATTTACTGGAGCTGCAAGATTACGTTTAAAAGAAAGCGACCGACTTGCAACCGTACATAAAATGATAACCGACCTTGGAGGAAAGGCAACAGAATTCGAGGACGGATTGACCGTTCACGGAACAAACAGAGGTCTTACAGGCGGCAAGACAGACGGTGCAAACGACCACAGAATAGTTATGGCTGCGGCTATAGCAGCGGCTTTCTGCAAAGAAGAAACGGTTATTACAGGTTGTCAGGCAGTTAACAAATCGTACCCGACATTTTTTGATGATATGAAAAAACTCGGAGGGAAAGCAGATGTCATCTAAATACGGAAAAACACTGGAAATATCGGTTTTCGGGCAGTCTCACGGAAAGGCTATCGGTGTTAACATAGACGGACTTCCATCGGGCGAAGAGATCGATATTGAAAAACTTTATGAATTTATGGGCAGGAGAGCTCCCGGAAAAAGTGACTTTGCGACAAAACGCTCCGAGGCTGATCTCCCTGTTTTCCTATCGGGGATAGAAAACGGTAAAACCTGCGGCTTTCCGATATGTGCGATAATTGAAAATAAAGATACACGTTCAACAGACTACGCAGGACTTTCAAAAACGCCTCGTCCGTCTCACGCCGATTACACTGCATTGTTAAGATACGGAGAAAGCGTTGACCTCAGAGGCGGAGGTCATTTTTCTGGAAGATTGACAGCCCCCCTCTGCATAGCAGGCGGTATCGCAAAGCAGATCCTTGAAAGACGAGGCATATATATCGGTGCACAGATATTATCCGTCGGAAAAGAAAATGGCGAAAAATTTCCGTTATACCCTTCAAAAGAACTATTTGACGAGACAGCAAAAAAAGAATTGCCGACCGTAAACGATGAATGCGGTAAAAAAATGGCTGAAGTTATACGTCTTGCAGCAAAGGACGCTGATTCCGTGGGCGCAAAAATTGAATGTGCAATAATCGGATTGCCTGCAGGAATAGGCTCCCCGATGTTTGACGGTATAGAAAACCGCATCGCTCAGGCAATTTTCGGTATTCCGGCAGTGAAAGGAATAGAATTCGGTGCGGGATTCGAATCCGCAGAAATGTTGGGTTCCGAAAACAACGATCCGTTCACCGTAAAAGATGGCGTTATCGTTACGGAAACAAACAATTGCGGAGGCATTCTCGGCGGTATTTCAAACGGAATGCCGATAGTATTTACAACTGCATTTAAACCCACGCCGTCAATAGGAAAAGAACAGCGTACCGTTGATGTTAAAACAATGGAAAACACAACTGTTACCGTAAAAGGCAGACACGACCCCTGCATTGCAGTAAGAGCCGTACCTGTTGTTGAAGCGGTTGCGGCAACAGCGATTCTCGATATGCTTTTGGAAGAGAGCGAGGTAATATAAATGGATCTTTCCGAGATCAGAAAAAGAATAGATGAAATAGACGGTAAGCTCCTGCCCCTTTTTCTTGAAAGAATGAATCTTTCCGCAGAAGTTGCGGCATATAAAAAAGCTCACAATCTGCCTGTTTTAAACAAGGGCAGAGAACGTGAGATTCTGGATCGTGTGATGAAAGAAAGCGGCGATATGGAGCAGTTTTCGCATCGCCTTTATACGACCATTTTTGAACTCAGCAGGGCATATCAGGAAACATTGAACACAGAAAGCTCCGAATTGAGTAAAAATATCGAAGAAGCATTAAAAAACAGCCCCGATATGTTCCCCCAAAGTGCAACGGTCGCTTGTCAAGGCGTTGAAGGCGCATATTCACAGATGGCGGCGGACAAGATCTTTCCTCGCGGAAATCTGATGTTTTTCAAGACTTTTGAGGCGGTTTTCGATGCTGTCGAAAGCGGGCTTTGCCGTTTCGGTGTCGTTCCGATAGAAAACAGTTCAAACGGTTCCGTGAGAGCAACGTACGATCTGTTAAGAACAAAAAATGTAAAGATCGTTAAAAGCGAACGTCTATGCATTCGCCACGAACTTTTAGCAAAGCCAGGAACAAAACTTGAAGACATAAAAGAGATCAGGTCTCACGAACAGGCGCTCGGTCAATGCAGTGAATTTTTAAAGACATTGGGGGCCGATGTTAAAATAACGGCTGTCGCAAACACAGCGATGGCGGCGCAATCCGTTGCAAATAACGATGACAACACGGTTGCGGCGATCGCATCGCATTCGGGTTGCGAGATCTACGGACTTGTACCTATAAAACAAAACATTCAGAACAGCGACAATAATTACACCAGATTTATCTGCATTTCAAAGAATACCGAAATTTATCCCGGAGCTAATCGCATAAGTCTTGTTTTAGAATGTGAACATCGCCCGGGAACGCTTTATCAGATACTCGCAAAGCTTGCAGCGCTTGAGATCGATATACTGAAGCTCGAAAGTTGTCCGATAGTCGGTCACGATTTTGAGTTTATGTTCTTTTTTGAAATCTCGGCAAACGTAAAAGATCCGAAAACGATCTCAATGCTGGAAAGCCTTAAACGAGACTGCAGAAAACTTATTTTCCTCGGAAACTATTCGGAGAATTAAATGGAACAGAAAATATTTGGTCTTTTAGGACGAAAACTCGGTCATAGTTATTCCGTCCCTATTCACAAGAAGCTCGGAAACGATAAATACAAGCTTTACGAGCTTGAACCCGAACAGCTCGGCGAATTTATCCGCAGAGAAGATATTGGCGGTTTAAACGTAACGATACCGTATAAAGTTGACGCAATGAAATTCTGCGATGAGATCTCCCCCGAAGCGATGGCGATAGGCTCTGTAAACACGATAGTTAACCGCAACGGTAAAGTTTACGGTTATAACACCGATAAATTCGGTTTTTGCCATATGTTAAAACAGGGCGGTATCGATGTAAAAGACAAAAAAGTTCTCGTTCTGGGAAGCGGCGGTGCGAGCAAGACAGCGTGCTTCTGCGTAAAAGAACTGGGAGCGAAGAGCCTTTTTGTTATATCGAGAAGCGGTGAGGACAATTACAACAACCTCGAAAAGCATTACGATGCGGAGATCATAATCAACACGACTCCCGTCGGAATGTATCCTAACAACGGTGAGGCGGCTATAGATCTTCGTAATTTCAAAAAGTGTGTCGGCGTTGCGGATATGATATACAATCCTCTGCGTACAAAATTTTTAATGGATGCACAGGATCTTGGTATTGCGAACATAGGCGGTCTTTCGATGCTCGTGGCTCAGGCAAAAATGGCTGACGAATATTTCTTTGACAGAAAGACTGACGATTCGATAATCGGTAAAATAACAGACGAGCTTGCAAAAGACAGCGAAAATATCGTCCTTATCGGAATGCCGGGAAGCGGTAAAACGACTGTCGGCAAAGAGCTTGCGAAATTAACGGGAAGAGAGATACTTGAAGCCGACGAAATGATCGTCAAAGCGGCAGGAAGATCCATACCCGAAATATTTGCGGACGGCGGCGAACCTGCGTTCAGAAAGATCGAAAGCGAGATACTCGAACAGTGCGGCAAGCAGGCAGGTAAAATTATCGTTACGGGCGGCGGTGCTGTTACTGTTGAGAAAAATTACGCTTATTTAAAGCAAAACGGCAGGATCTATGAAATAATGAGAGATATCTCTCTTCTTGAAACGGACGGCAGACCGTTATCTAAAGGCAAGGATCTTTCGGAAATGTACAAAAAAAGACGTCCAATGTACGATGCATTCAGAGATACTTTCGTTGAAAACAGCACGACCGCAGCAGAAACAGCGGAAAATATTCGGAGGGATTTTTATGAAAATTCTCGTGATTAACGGCCCGAACATCAATATGCTCGGGATACGCGAACCCGAAATTTACGGTTCAAAGACGTATTCAGACCTCGTTGAACTTATAAAAAAAGAAGCCGACAGTCTCGGTGTTGAAGTTAAATTTTTTCAGTCGAACCATGAGGGTGCGATAGTTGACGAGATCCAGCAGGCATACGGCAAATTTGACGGCATCGTTATCAATCCTGCTGCGTACACACACACGAGCGTTGCACTTTTGGACGCAGTAAAAGCGGTCGGAATACCGACGGTCGAAGTTCATATCTCCGATCCCGACACACGCGATGAATTCAGAAAGATATCGTATATCAGACAGGCGTGCGTGGCGACCGTCAAAGGAAAAGGCTTTGACGGGTATATTGAGGCGATGAAAATATTGGTAAACAAATAATAACAGAAATGGACCGTAAGAACTACGGTTCATTTTGTTATTTAATATCTTGACAGAATAAAGCATATGTGTTAAAATTAAAACAAAAATAAAAATTAAGGAGATTGTTATGCTTAAAAGAAAACATATAGATTGCGATCTTTGCGTAGTCGGCGGCGGTATGTCGGGAATGATGGCGGCGATCGCAGCGGCAAGAGAAGGCGTTAAAGTTGTTTTAATGCACGAAAGACCTGTTTTGGGCGGCAATGCATCGTCCGAAATAAGAATGTGGATATGCGGAGCGGCTGACAGAGACAACAAAGAAACCGGTATATTGGAAGAAATTGCATTGGAAAATCTCTACCGTAATCCCACAAAAAGCTTTGCGATATGGGACACGGTACTCTATGATTTTGTCAAACGTGAAGAAAACATTACTCTGCTTTTGAATTGCACCTGCATGGATGCAGATACGGAAGAGGGCGAATTCAAATACGGCAGAACGAGAAAAATTAAGTCCGTCACGGGCTATCAGATGACTACTCAATGTTTTTACGAAGTCAGCGCAAAATATTTCTGCGACAGTTCGGGCGACAGTATTTTAGCGCCTCTCTGTAAAGCGGAATTCCGTATCGGCCGTGAAGCGAAATCAGAGTTTAACGAAGATACCTCGATCGTTGAGGCTGACAAGATGACGATGGGTATGTCCTGTCTTATTCAAGGCAGAGAGACAACGAAGGATATAAAATTTATTCCGCCCGAATATGTTGCGGGTATTCCCGATGAAGTTTTCGAAAACAGAACGCCGAGCATATACAACGAGTCTGAAAATTACTGGTATCTTGAGCTTGGCGGCGACAGAAATACGATCGAAGACACAGAAGAGATCCGTGATGAGCTTGTTGTACTGGCAACAAGAATGTGGGATTTCATCAAAAACTCGGGAAAGATCGATGCAGATAAATGGGATCTTGATTTTCTCGGATTTTTACCCGGCAAACGTGAATCAAGAAGAATGTGCGGCGAATACATGATAACACAGAGGGATATCGGAGACAATGTTGTTTTCGATGACGAGATCGCATACGGCGGCTGGCCGATAGACGACCATTTCCCCGGTGGTTTTTATAACAAAGGCAGTGTAAATACATCACGTTGGACATGTTCACCGTATTCTATCCCCTATCGTGCGCTTTACTCGAAAAATATTGAGAACCTTTTCTTTGCAGGCAGAAATATCAGCATGACACATATGGCAATGAGCAGTATGCGAGTTATGGCAACATGTTCACTTCTCGGCGAAGCTGTCGGCAAGGCTGCGGCTGTTGCAACGAAAAACGGCTATACACCGCATGATGTTTATCTCAACGATAAAGATCTGCTCCAGACATTACTTATGAATGAAGACTGCTTCCTGCCTTCAAAAACAAGAAAGATTTCGGAACTTTGCAAAAATTCAAAGTTAAATATTGAAAGCGAAGCGATAAGAAACGGTCAGGACAGAGCGCACCGCATATACGAAACAAACGAGCAGAATTTTGCTTATTTCGCAAATAAAAATGAGCAGGTAATTTACAGCTTCGAGCCTTCACAGATAGACTCCGTTCATGTCGTTTTTGACAGCGATATCAACCGTGACACCCTGCCCGGCGGTCATTGCGAGCGAATCCATTCAACACGTGCAAATCATCTGCTGGATAGTCCGCAGATGTGTATGCCGAAAACGCTTTGCAAAGAATTCAAACTCATCGGTGAGCTTAACGGCGAACAGTTTGAGATAGCTCATGTTAAAAACAACAGAAAAAGAGCATATCATTTTAATATCGGTAAAAAATTCGATAAACTTACGCTCATTCCCATTGATATTTGGTCTGACGCCGAAAAGATAGCTGTAGTTTCTTTCGACTTTAACTAAACACAAAAACTCCTCAGATTTTAGCGTGATACTCTTAACGGAGTATCACGCAACTCTATTCGCCTACGGCGAGTGATATTGCGGCAACGGTTACGTTGCAAATGCAGTGATATTTGGCTTTCAGCCAAGTTTTATTTGCTTCGCAAGTTGTTTGCGAATAGAATATCACGAAACCGATAGGTTTCATATCACTTTTGCAAAGCGAAAATATCACGCTGACTTTAGTCAGCATATCACTTAGCAGACAAAAGAAAGAGAAGACTCGTTTACATACGAATCTTCTCTTTTCTGTTATTAGTAGGTTTGGGCTACTGCCCAAGTGCGTTTGTACATATAAATGCGATACAGGTTCTTAACAAGAAATGAAAGTACGTTCAAATTCTACGTTAAGGAACTCACCGTTTTTGTCTGAGGAGTTGTCTTTTTATTCTTTTACGGTAACAAGTTCGTCGAAAGCTTTGCGTTTTTTCTCACGGAGCTTGTCGTTTTCGTTTGCGTAACCGAGAGAAATAACAAGTCTTACAGGCTCGTCAATACCGCAAAGTTTGCGTATCTTTTGATCGTCGAACCAGCCGAGGATGCAAGTTGAAAGACCTTGGGCTGTGGCTTCGGCGGTAAGATAAGCGGTTGTGATACCGATATCGATCGAACGGTAGTCGTTGCCCTTTATTTTCGCTCCGAAAGCGGCTGATTTAACATAAGATTTTTCCGAAACAACTATCATCACGGGAGCATTCTCGGTAAATTTATTCATACCCATGCCCGTTGTTGCAAGCGCCACCTGCTTTGCGATATCGTTTTTGCAAACAGTAAAATGATACGGCTGACCGTTACAAGCGGACGGAGCAAGAATTGCGGAACGAAGGATAGCGTCGATTTTTTCCTGTTCAACAGGACGATCGGGATCGTAATTTCTGCAGGACTGACGATTGAGAGCAATTTCTGTAAAATTCATAAATAACATCCTTGTCAATTGTTTTCGGGAACAGAGCCGAATTCTCTGACGTGCTTACGGTAAACAAATACGAAAGCCACGAACTGAAGAATAAGCGTAAATGTCCAGGATACAACGTATGAAAAATAGAGGCATTCGGGAGTATGGAACTGTTCCATACGGAAGATGGTGTAGATCCACGTAATACGGACGCCGCAGACACCGAGGATAGAAATAACCATCGGGATAAGAGACGAACCCATACCGCGAAGCGCACCCGTAGAAACTTCCATAAGACCGCAGAGGAAGTAAGGCAAGCTTACATAAGCAAGACGGACAAGGCCGTATTTGATCGCTTCGGGAGAGTCGGTTATATAAATAGAAAGGAGCTGTTCTCCGAAGAAATACGCGAGAAAACCTGTTACTGCGCCAACGACGGTAACGGAAACCGCACACATCCAAACGATCTTCGAAACACGTTTATACTGTCTTGCACCTGAGTTCTGACCGACAAAATTGACGGTTGTCTGATAAAAAGCATTAAGACAAACATAAACAAAGCCTTCAATATTACCGGCTGCGGCATTACCCGACATAAAGATGTCGCCGAAAGAGTTGATAGAAGACTGAATGATTACGTTGGAAATAGAGAAAAGCGAACCTTGAATACCTGCGGGAAGACCTATCTGAATGATAAGAAGAAGCTGACGTTTATAAAAACGTATTTTGGAAAGGACGAGCTTGCTTGCATCCGTTCTGCGCATAAGAGCGATAACAACAAGAACTGCCGAAACACCCTGCGAGATCGTTGTCGCAAGAGCAACGCCTGCAACGTTCATGTTAAAAACGGTAACAAAAAAGACGTTTAAAACAACATTTACAACACCTGCTATAGACAGGAAGAGCAGCGGGCTTTTTGTATCGCCGACAGCACGAAGGATGGACGAACAGAAGTTGTAAATCATTGAGAACGTAATACCGCCGAAATATATCTTCATATAGACAGAGGAAAGCGCAAGAACATTTTCCGGGGTATCCATCATGCGAAGGAACTCTTCAGAGAAAAGAACGCCAACGAAAGTGAGAACGATACCGCCGACTATAGCAGTCGGAATAGCTGTGTGAACGGTTCTGTGAACCATAACATCGTCTTTGCTTCCGTAAGCTCTCGCAACGGCAACGCCTGCACCTACAGACAAACCTATAAAAAGATTGACTATGAGATTTGTTATCGAGCCTGTTGCTCCGACAGCGGCGACTGAAACGCTTCCGCAGAATCTGCCGACAATAACAAGGTCAGCCGCATTAAAAAGAAGCTGAAGAATACTCGTAAGAATTATCGGGATCGTATATGTAACGATATTTAAAAACAGCGGTCCCTGAAGAATTGAATTGTTTGATCTTGCCATTTTAACATACCCTCAATAAAAAATATATAAGAATATTATACCATAACTTTATGTCTTTTCAAGACATATTTAATACTTTGGTCTTGATTCCGACAGTATGACGTAATCACCCATCATTCCCCTTTTTTTCTGCCGGATTCAATAAGCTCCCGTTCAAACTCTTCGGGATGTTTGAGATAGTAATTCTGATGCTCTTCTTCTGCGGGATAAAAACTTTTAAACGGCTCGACGCTGATGTAAACATCCTTGCCGTATGTTTTTTCAAGTTCCGCAATCTTTTTTTCCGCAATTTCTTTCTGTTTGCCGTCAGTATAATAAATAGCCAATGTATATGAATGACCTCTGTCGATAAACTGACCGCCGTCGTCGAAAGGATCAACGCTTTCAATAAAAATATCGAGAAGATTGGAAAAATCAACTGTTTTATTAACGTAATCTATTCGTATCGTTTCACGGTGACCTGTTTTTTGTTTTTTAACATCATCATAATCGGGTGAGACCTCATCGCCGCCGGAATAACCGCTCACAACATCCAGAACACCTTCTGTTTCTTTAAAAACAGGTGTTATACACCAAAAACAACCGCCTGCAAAATAAGCAGAATCATATTCCATTTTAATATACCATACCTTTCGTTTACGAAAGTTTTCTTTATTGGAGAATTGGATTCGGTTTTGCTTAGCAAAATCTGTGTGAAAAAATTTTTCACGCTATCATCTTCCTTTTCAGAATAAATATATCATAAAAAGATGCAATTTGCAACTGTTATTTACACTCTTCCGAACATCATTTTTGAAGTTATTGTTAACTGTGTTTTTTGTGTTGATTTTTGACGAAAAACTTTACACCTAACTTGACAGATGTAAAGTGCAGTGCTATAATAAAACCCAAAGAAGCAGGGCATCGTAAAATTTAGCACTTAGTTTTTGCGGCTTTCCGTGTTCAAACAGTTGCAATTATATTATTTTACATATGCCCGATAAAACAGATTTTAATTCCGGCAAAAAAGGAAGGCTTTCTTGAATCGAAAGCGATGGAATATTATGGAAAATCTCATAAAAAAATTAAAAGAAGAGAAAAATGCCGTTATCCTCGCACATTACTATGCACCTGACGAAGTTCAGAAGATAGCGGACTATATAGGAGACTCTTTCTATCTTGCTAAGATAGCAAAAAACAGTAATGCAGATATTATACTTTTCTGCGGCGTTTCGTTTATGGGAGAGAGTGCAAAGATATTAAACCCCGATAAAAAAGTACTCATGCCCGATCCATCGGCAGACTGTGCGATGGCGCACATGGTACGAGACGGAATAATAGAAGAAATGAGAGAGAAATACGACGATCTTGCCGTTGTTTGTTACATCAACTCAACTGCCGAACTCAAAAGCAAAAGCGATGTATGCGTAACATCGTCAAATGCAGTAAAGATTGTAAAAAATTTACCGAATAAAAATATTTTCTTTATTCCCGACAAAAATCTCGGCAGTTTTGTTGCACAACAAGTCCCCGAAAAAAATATCATAATAAACGACGGCTGCTGTCCGATCCATGCAAAGATCGAAAAAAAGCATATTGAAGCTGAAAAGGAAAAGCATCCGAATGCAAAGGTTCTCTCTCATCCCGAATGCGAAAAAGAGATCCTTGATATCTCGGATTATATCGGAAGCACCGCAGATATTATCGATCACGCTAAAAAAAGCGACTGTGATGAATTTATCATTTGTACGGAGGACGGCGTAAATTACAAGCTTACGTCCGATAATCCGAACAAACGGTTCTATTTCCCGAACCCACGTCCCTGTTGTAAGGATATGAAACTTAACACTTTGGAAGAGATCGCGTCTGTTCTCGAAAAAGAAGATAAAATTATTGAAATAAATGAGGATCTGCGTATAAAAGCGCTCATTCCGTTAGAAAAAATGTTGGAGCTTGCAAAATAATATGAAATGCGATATTATAATTGTCGGTTGCGGAGTTGCAGGTCTTTACTGTGCTCTTAATTTACCCGAAGATAAAAATATTGTTATTGTTACAAAAAACGTTGCCCCGAAAAGCGACTCGTTTCTCGCTCAAGGCGGTATTTGTGTGTTAAGAGACGAAGATGACTTTTCCTCTTTCTTTGAGGACACAATGAAGGCAGGGCATTACGAAAACAACCCCGATTCAGTTGAAATAATGATCAGATCATCTCAGGAAGTGATCGGAGACCTTGTTTCTTTCGGTGTCCAGTTTGAAAAAGACGGTGATGCTTTCACATACACCAGAGAGGGTGCGCATTCAAGACCGCGTATTTTGTTCCATGAAGATGAAACAGGTAAAGAGATCACATCAAACTTACTCGAAACGGCTCGAAACCGAAAGAACATAACCTTAATAGAAAATTTCACAATGGTTGACCTTATATGTAATGAAGATATTTGCAAAGGTATCATCGGACATGATGCGGACGGCAGATTCATTGCTATAAATGCAGACTATACCGTGCTTGCGACAGGCGGTATCGGCGGACTTTTCAAACACTCTACCAATTACCGTCATCTTACTGGAGACGCAATAGCGCTTGCGCTCAAATACGGAATAAAGCTTCAAAACATCGACTATATTCAGATACACCCCACAACTCTGTACACAAAAAAACACGGCAGAGAATTTCTTATTTCCGAATCGGTACGCGGTGAAGGCGCAATTCTTTTAAATTCAAAAGGCGAACGTTTCGTAAACGAGCTTCTGCCGAGAGATGTTGTTGCAAACGCAATTTTCGATGAAATGAAAAAAGAGGGTTCGGAGCACGTTTGGCTTTCCCTTGCGCCTATTCCCGAAGAAGAAATAAGAACACATTTCCCGAATATTTATCAACACTGCCTTGAAGAAGGCTATGATGTAACAAAAGAGCCGATACCTGTTGTCCCCTCTCAGCATTATTTTATGGGCGGTATAGACGTTGATAAAAACAGTAAAACATCAATGGACCGTCTTTTTGCAGTCGGAGAAACCGCTTGTAACGGAGTTCACGGCAAGAACAGACTTGCAAGCAACTCTCTGCTTGAAAGCCTTGTTTTCGCAAAACGTGCGGCGCAAAATATCTCCGCAACGTACACACCGTTAACGAACAATCCGGAGTTTACCGTTGACGCATCACAATACGAAGGATACCAGGAAAAATACAAAGAATCAGTTTTAAATGCTATTGAAAAGGAAAGAAAAAGCCATGAATAATATTACTATGAAAATGACAGCCGATGAACTTATCCTCAGCGCTCTCAAAGAAGACATAACAAGCGAAGATATAACCACAAACTCTGTAATGCCTCACTATCAGAAAGGACAGGTCGATCTTATCTGTAAAGAGGATGGCGTTATTGCCGGTCTTGACGTTTTTAAGAGAGTTTTTGAACTTCTCGATGAAAATACAGAAGTAACATTCTACTGCAAAGACGGCGATGAGGTCAAAAAAGGCGAAAAACTCGGTATTATTGTCGGTGATATCAGAGTTCTTCTTTCAGGCGAACGTACTGCGCTCAACTTCTTACAAAGAATGAGCGGTATTGCAACATATACCCGTTCGATAGCAAATCTTTTAAAAGGAACAAAAACAAAGCTTCTTGACACAAGAAAAACCACCCCCAACATGCGAATCTTTGAAAAATACGCAGTTAAGGTCGGCGGCGGCAATAACCACAGATATAACCTCAGTGACGGTATTCTTCTCAAAGATAATCATATAGGCGCTGCAGGCGGCGTAAAAGAAGCTGTTAAAATGGCGAAAGAATACGCTCCGTTTGTACGAAAAATAGAGATCGAAGTTGAAAATCTCGATATGCTCAAAGAAGCTCTCGAAGCGGGCGCAGATATAATAATGCTCGATAATATGTCTGTTGAAGACATGAAAAAAGCTGTTGAAATGACTGCAGGCAAGGCTGAGACAGAATGCAGCGGTAATGTTACAAAAGAGAACATTGCCCGTCTTACCGATATCGGCGTTGACTACATTTCAAGCGGCGCTCTTACTCATTCTTCCCCCATTCTTGACCTTTCGCTCAAGAACCTCCATGCAATATAAAGGAGTTAAGATATGAAAGCCAATGAGAGAAGAAAAGCAATCGTAAACCTTCTCTTGACAGAAAAAAAACCCATCCCGGGCGGCGTTATATCCGAAAAATTCAGCGTTTCAAGACAAATAATAGTTCAGGATATTTCTGTTTTAAAAGCATCGGGATACGATATTCTTTCAACACATCTCGGTTATGTTATTCAAACAACCCCTCTTTCCGAAAGAGTTTTTAAGCTTCATCATACAACCGAACAAACAGAAGATGAGCTTTCTTTGATCGTTGAAAACGGGGGAACGGTTGTTGACGTATTTGTTTGGCACAAAGCATACGGAAAGATAGAAGCTCCGCTGAACATTTTTTCGCCGCTCCATGTCAAACAGTTTATCGAAGCCGTAAGAAGCGGAAAATCAACGGAATTGATGAATATAACAGGCGGATACCATTACCACACTGTAAGAGCCGATTCAGAAGAGATCCTTGATAAAATAGAAAATGCTTTGAACGAACGCGGTTATATAGCCCCGAGAATATAAAATAAAAGCCCGATTTTTTTTCGGGCTTTTTGTTAAATCAATATTATACTTTCCACCCAAAATTATAACATCAATAAAAATCCTACAATAAAGGAGCATTAAAAATGAACAACAAATATAAGCCGCCTTTTGTCGGCGTCGCGTATTATCCGGAAGACTGGGATGAAAGCTGTTTAGAGTACGACATTTCGATGATGAAGAAGGCGGGTTTTAATGTTGCCCGTGTTGCGGAATTTGCATGGACAAAAATGGAGAAGACCGAAGGAGTTTTCACGTTCGATTGGCTTCACAGAGTTGTCGATGCGTTGGGTGAAGCAGGCATTGCGACAATACTCTGCACCCCGAGCGCTACTCCGCCGAGATGGCTTTCCGTTAAACACCCCGATGTTTTTGCCGAAAGCGAGAACGGAGCCGTTCAGAACCACGGCGGAAGAAGACATTGCTGTTCGAATAATCCGAATTACATAAAATATTCGCTTCGTATCGCGGAAGAAATGGCAAAAGAATTTGCCGACGATGAGAACGTTATCGGCTGGCAGATCGACAATGAAATATACACATGGGGCACCGGCTGTTTCTGCGAGACCTGTCAGAAAAAATTTATCGATCGTCTGAAAAACAAATTCGGCGATATTGAAGAGCTCAACGCACGTTGGGATCTCGGTGCATGGAGCCAGGAATACAACAGTTTTGACGATATTCAGGCACCGAGAAACGCAGGAATCAATCCTCACCACAGAACGGAATGGGCAACTTTCCAGCAGGAATCGAATATTGAGTTCGTTACCTTGCAGGCGGAAGTTCTCAAAAAATACGTTAAAGTTCCTGTCGGAACTGATATGATGCCTTTCGGCGGACTAAGCTATCCCGATATGAACAGAAAGCTAGACGTCGTTCAGTTCAACCACTATAACACAGAAGAAAACCTCTGGGAGATCTGCTTCTGGTTTGACTTTATCCGTACAATAATCGACCGTCCGTTCTGGAACACGGAAACCTCGACCTGCTGGAACGGCGGAACTTCTATCGATCAGACGATCAAGAAAGACGGTTTCTGCTACGTTAACTCTTGGCTCCCGTTGGCGCTCGGCGGTGAGGCGAACTTATACTGGCTCTGGCGCACGCATTGGGGCGGACATGAACTGATGCACGGTTCCGTTCTTGCGACAGACGGACGACCGATGCATATTTTCGACGAAGTGAAGAAAGTATCTGAAAGCTTCAACAAAGCCGCTGATTTTATCAATAACACAAAAGTCGAAACAAATGTTGCGATGCATTACACAGCGCTTTCGCATAATATACGTCTGTATCAGAACGTTGTAAACGGCCCTGTTTACGTTAACATTCTTAAAGAAAACTTCTACCGTGCACTTTCCGACAGTTCGATCAGACCCGATGTTATAGAATCGGAAACAGATCTCGATAAATATAAAGTTCTTTTCACTAACCTCTGCATGTCTCTCGAAGACCGCGGAATGGCTGAAAAGATCAGAAAATGGGTCGAAAACGGCGGTATATGGATCGTCGGCCCGATGACGGATATACGCAATGCCGATGCCGCAAAATACCCGACAAAACCGTACGGTATGCTCGAAGAAATGCTCGGAATTTATCAGGATTTCGAAATTCCGGACAGACAAAACGAAATCAAATGCGAACTTTCCGACGGCAGAGTTTTTGAGGGTACGGACTGGCTCGAGCTTTTTACGCCGGACGAAGACACGCTTGCAACCGTCAAATCAGCGCCTCATTCCGCACTTATCGGCAAAGGCGTTTACACGAAAAAGAAAGTCGGAAAAGGCACCGTCTATTTCCTCGGAACGATCCCGACTTACAATACCGTTAAAAATATCATAATCCCCGAAGTCATGGCGCTTGCAGGCATTGAGACCGCAGAAAGCAACGATCTTATTATTGCCGACAGAAAAGGCGATGGCATTGAGGGTAAGATCATCATTGACGTTTCGGGCAAAGGCGGAAGCTACACCCTGCCCTACCCCGCATTCGATATTCTTTCCGAAAAAGAGCTTGACGGAAAGATCGAGATCAAACCGTACGACGTTCTCGTTCTCAAAAAGATATAAAATCAAAAGATGGAGAAAAATCTCCATCTTTTTTTTATTATTCTTCAATAAACACTTTTTTGATCGCTTCGAGATAGCCGTAACCGTAAACATTATCGGGTTCAAGGTAGCTCGTTTCAGTCCATTCGTTCCAGCTGTTTATCGTTATGAGCGAAACACCGTTATCGTCGGCATATTTTTTTGCCGAACGGAGAGCTTTTTCAAAATTTTCGGGCGTATTGTTTTTGACGATTCCGCCTCTGAAGCCGAGGAATCTCGGGTTATTGTCCCAACCGACCGAAACGTGCGGAAAGTACGGTATATGGTATTTATTTTTTATAACATTCCATTCTTTTTCGACATCGGGGAGAATTTCAAGATAATCTCGGTCGATATTCGTAAAATGAACGAACTGATAATGCGTAAGCGACGAAAAGCCCATGCTTTCGACGATCTCGGCATCAGTTTTCATGATATTTCCGTCAACGCCTGTTACGTTTGCGGAATTTTGGTTCCAGCAGACAAACTGAAAATGAACGCCTGCAAGCCCTGCGGCTTTCGCCTCTTGTTCAAGCCATTTCATAGATTTCACAGCGCCGTCAATACCGCCGAGACCGACGACGAAATTGCGGAAATCGTAAATACTGACAACGGGTTTGCCGTCGATCTTATAATAATTTTCTTTTGTGAAATATTTTTCTATCCAACGTTTGCCGATGATCTCGAACTGTTCGGGCGAAACGGCACCTTTCCATATCGTCTGATTGTTGAACTTATCGGAGTTGCGGATATCCCAAAGATAGTTAGCATCGTGGTTTGCCCACATGATATAAAATTTCATCTTATCGCAGTTCGGAGCTTTCAAAAAGCCGTCATTAAGGCAATTTTCGAGGAACGGCGCATTATCGTACCAATACCAATCATAGATAAAAACGTTTACGCCGTGCGCTGTCGCCGCCTCAATTTGCGCAGACATAACGTACGGATCGGCTTCGTTGACATAACCCCAAAGCGGTTTTCTGTTCCAGAAATAGCCGTTCTGCTTCGGTGCGGAGTTTTTGACGGTCTGCCATTCGCCTATGCCTTCGGGCCAGAATAATCTCGTTCTCGGCTCGTCCCCGGTATATGCAGGCCAGATATATGCGGCAATATCGTTTTTTTTCATTTGTATCGGCACTCCTTTTAAAATTATTTATCCCCCGATGCTTGTCTGACGGAAATACGCATCGACAGCGCTGTCACCGTCAAAAACAACGAAAAAAGTATCGTGGATATAGCTCGGGTCAAAAATATTATCATCGTAATTAACATAATACGCTCCGAGGGCTTCGCCCTCATCAGAGATAAATTCACGGTCGAATTCGCCGTATTTCTCTTCGATCTCGGCGCGCGTCTTGCCGACGATCCATTCACTGTCGTAAAGCTCGGAGATGTTGGTTTCAGCATAATGTTTTTCGCAGGCGCAAAGAGAGAGGTATAATGTTAAAACAAAAATAATGACAGGGCTTTTCATGATACCACCTTATTTACAAAAAGACCGAGCATAAACTCGGTCTTAAAATATTTTATGGTTATTCTTTATAGATTCGATCTACAACCTGAGAAATTTTCTCGGCAATTTCAGGTAGCTTATCAAGCTGCGAAATATCACCGGAATCAGATGAAGTAAAATCCTTAACTATACAATCAAAGATATGTCCGACTCTTTCTTCTTTTCGAAATTTATCGCCGCGGTAATCTTCATACATTTTGCGATAAAACTCAAGCATTATCCTCATAGTCTCTTCTCTCATCGCAAAAACACTACAGATAGGTTCAATCTGAGAAGAAATATCTTTACGGTTTTCCTCGTCATCACCACGAATAATACAAAAAGCATCGCCAAGACGAAAAAGAGAAGTATGGTGATTTTCGGTAAGCTGATTCTGAAGCATCACAATTTGGTCGAAAATTTCTTTTGCTGTAAGGTTATTGTTATTTATATTGTTTTCCATTTGATTATCCTCCAAAAATATATCCGGAGGGCACGCAAGGCATATTTTATTTTCGTCAATGAAGCGTGCCCTGCCGTTTTTAACAAGACCTTTCGCCCTTTTCGGGTAGGTCGCTCCATATTCATTTCCTTGCTCATCAACAACAATAACGTTTTTTATCATGGGTGTCTCCCCCTTTGTTTTGATTTGCGATATGTGAATTTCCGTTTTTTGTTATGGGTGTCATCCCCATTTCACATCTATAAAAATATTATACAATATAAATCAACGTTTGTCAAGCGTTTTTTTATTCTTCGATCATGCGTTTTAACTGTTTTGCGGATTCGACGGTAAGCTTTTCGTAAGCCGAAATGACTTCGGGAGACATCTTTTTCGGGTCAGGGTTATTACACTCCAAAGACAGAACGCCGTCAAAACCGACTTCTGCGAGAGCTTTCGTAAACGCAGACCAATCGATAGTACCGAGAAAAGGTATAAAGTGTCCGTCTGCGGAATATTTGTTGTCATGCACATGCAAAACTTTAAGATACGGCGCTGAAAGACGCACATTTTCGGCGATATCATCGTTCAGACAATTACAATGACCGGTATCAAGGCAGATGCCTGCAAACGGAGAATTTACCTTTTTAACAGCTTCTGCGATATATTTCATCTTTGAAATACGTTGTGCGCCGAACGGCATATTTTCAAGGCATACGGTAACATCATATTTTTCACATTCGATCAAAAGCTCTCGAATGAGCTCGACCGTCAGATTCTCGGCATAATCGGGATCGGTATCACGTCCCCAGCCGAACGGCATCTGCGGATGAATTACAAGATTTTTGCAGCCCAGAAGATAGCAGGCATAGACCGCGCGGTGCATACAGTCCCAGCCGATCGCCCTGCTCTCCTCGGTTTTATCATCGGTAGGCCATGGACCATGTACCTGCGAAATGATAAGACCGTTTTTTTCAGCCGCCTCACGAACTTCCTTGCAATGAGCCTTCATTGCTTCGACATTTTTATAATAATCAAGATTTATATTTTCAAGACTGTGATCGACAGCTTCATATCCGAGAGAACGTAAATGAGAAAAACGTTCATCCCATGTTGAAAAATAATTTGCCGCATTACTGCAAATACCGATTTTCATAATATTCGACTTATCTCCTATTACTCGCCTATTTCGTAGCGGTTTACATTGCCGAGAAGTCCCTGAGTTGAGACGTACTGCGTAAGACCGGGAGCGATCTCGCTGTTGTTTGCAAAATGAAGATGACCGGCAAAGACTGCGATGATCTTATCCGCATTTTGTTTGAGTATTTCAATAAATTCGAGCGTTTCGGCAGAGGCAAAATCGTGATTAAGTCTGAAATATTCGCCGCAATTAATAAGCTTTTCTTTATTACCCTCGGTCATGACGGGAATATGCATCGCAATTATCATAGGCTTAGACTGCGATAAAATTTCTTTGAGACGGTCGATCTGATATGATGTTATCCGACGTTCGGAATCATCGAAGCCGACGAGCAACATATCGCCGAGGTCGAGTATCTGAACAGGGTCTTTGATAGAAGAATAGATATATCCATCGGGGATATCTTCGGCTTTATCGTGATTGCCGCAGACTGCAAGGAACGGAACTTTCGCATTTTTAAGGTCGGCATCGATCTTTCGCATATTGGCACCGTTTATATAATCGCAGATATCGCCTGTCATAACGAGAGCATCGCCGCTTTCGGCAAGAGAAACAAGATTGGAAAAATGTTCACCCGTACTTAACTGAAGGTCATCGGCGTAGCTTTCATCATTGTTTTTAGCAAACATAATACGCCCTTTTTCCCAAGAACCTGTTGACACTTTTGCTTTCAAGGTTTCTTCTTCATCGGAAAGATCATCATATTCAGTCAAATGAACATCGCTGAAATGATAGATTATTTTCTTTTTAATTCCGTTTACGGGAATGGTGTAGTTATGGATAAGCATACCGTTATTGTTTTCCGTCATTAATAGTCACCTTCAAAAATATTGTTTATAATAGATTATATTTATTGAGTATTTGTGCTTCTTCCCAATATCGAGGAAATTTTTTGCGAATAAATTCCAAGCTGGGATGATCCGAATCATCCAGTAAATTATGATGTTTAATAAAACGTGTGATATGACCGCGAATTATATCTTTTCGCCATTGAGGTAAATCTTCATAGCGTTCATAAACAAATTTCCCATTTTCAGAATAGGATAAAATATGTTCATAAACGTCTTCTATATACTCAAACGAAGTAATCGGAACAACTTTATTCGAAGTCGCACAAGTATTAATATGAGTTTCCGAATTCAGGGAACAATCCCCATCACATTCATATATATAACCGTCGACACCCTTATAAAGATACTCAAGAGCATTGGGGAACATTTCCTGAAAAACAATAGTTCCGTCAGAGCGAATATCTATCATTGGCATTTTTATTTTTCCGAGACGTTTTACATCCCAAATGTAATGTAAAGCCAATTGTCTGCTGGTGGTAAGATAAACAAGAGGATCCTTTATATACGCATTGACTGCATAATCAGGACATAATTCTGTTAATCCTTTGACCGTCGAACCATGATAGAATTTCATATTTGTACCTCCCGAGGATAGAATTTTGGTTAATATAAATATATCACACCAAAACACAAAAAACAAGACTTGTAATTTGTATTTATTTATGGTATAATATTAATGTACCAAAACTCTTGTAGGAGTAATCTCATAACACAAATTCTATAATAGTGTCTTTATTTTCCGGAAGCCGAAAAGGTTTTCGGATTTTTTTAATTATAACACATAATTTTCTGTTTGGCAAGTAAAAAAATCAAGTCTTACGACTTGATTTGATTTTGTATATATGCTAAAAAATTTTTCATCAATTTTACATAAAACCTTGCGAAGCGGTTTTGTGAAAGGGTTATAAAAAGATATTTTTACTGTTTTTGCGTATGAATTCGAATTTTCGAATAGTTTTTAGTGATATTCTGTCTTTGACAGAGTGATATTTTCTCTTCGAGAAAGTGATATTGAAACCTTACGGTTTCAGTAATATTATATTCGCCTTAAAACTCGCGAAGCGAATATCACTTGAACTTTAGTTCAAATATAACTGCGTAGCAATAACACTCGCCGCATGCGAATATAACTGAAAAACCGACTTGTCGAAACAAGTCGGTTTTCTGGTGGGGGAAGGTGGATTCGGACCACCGAAGTCACTGACAACAGATTTACAGTCTGCCCCCTTTGGCCGCTCGGGAATTCCCCCATACTATTTAGTTGTTTCAGCCGTTAAGACTGGTGGAGCTGGTGAACGGAGTCGAACCATCAACCTGCTGATTACAAATCAGCTGCTCTGCCATTGAGCCACACCAGCGTATTGGTTTTTGCCTCGGCGTTTAACGCTTGATTATTATATCACACAAACTCCGATTTGTCAATAGGTTTTATTGTAAACTTTACGTGAAGTTGAAACAAATATGTGTCAAATCCACCCTTTTTCTGCATATTTTTCTTTTTAGCGGTTATAAAATTATTTTTTCTCAATTCTGGAACTTTTTGAAAAATTTTCAGTCTAATGAAGCATAACCCCTTAAAACTGTTATTCAGGAGGAAACAAGACATGAAAATAAGCAAAAAGATTCTTTCCGCAGCATTGGCGACTTCGATGATAGCGTCTATGAGCGCCGCAAACACATCTGCGGAAATCGAAGATATTGAAATTGAAGAAGAAGTAGCTATCGAGACGCCCGCATACGGAAATTATATTTCTGTTTCATCCTCAACAGAGAAAAACGGTCAGACAGCTTTAAACGATAAGCTTGCCGAAGTTACTCTTACGGTCAGAAATACTCTTCAGATCGGCGATGAATACACATATTTCAACGGTGATTTTTCTGAAAATGTAACGAACCGCATATGGTATCTTGATTGGAACAATGACGATAAATCCATAAGCGTTCAGGCAGCCGAAGACGGTACTGTTATGCGTTACAGAAAAAATTACTATAATTCACGAAACACATATCAGTCTTACAACAATTTCTATAATCCGAAATTTCAGACGACATCGATCGAAGCAGCTAAAAATGCTGCAGAAGCGTTTCTTTACAGAGTGTTAAAAGGAAATGAGGGTTATGTTTTTACAGACACAGGATCGGGAACCCTCTCTCCGATGAGTGTCAATGATTACTATTTCAGAGTTGTTCTTACGGTAAACGGTCTTGAAACTCCGTTTTACATGAATATAACCGTAAATGCAAAGACACTTGAAGTTGTAAACTTCAACCGAAACGACAATAATGATTCATACTTCGGTGACTATCCGAGTCCTTCATCCAACTATGAAGAAAAGAACGCTTTCGCAAGTCTTTCAAAGAAATTCGACAACACCCTTAAATATTATATTGTATACGACAAAGACGACACCGAGCGTAAAAACCCGAAAGCAGAGCTTCAGTATAAATTCTACTCTACAGGAGACTGGTTCTTTGACGCAAAAACAGGTGAGACCGTCAACAGAAACGATCTTTTTGACGATGCATTCAACAATTCCGTTTTAAAAGGCGAATTCGGCGCGACCACAGACAGTGTTGAAATGGAAGAAGCTGCCCCCGAAAGCGCAAACGGAGGCTACAAGCTTACAGAAGTTGAGCTTGAAAGCATTGAAAAGATGAAGGATATTATCAAGGGTGAAGACATCGCCAAGATGATCAGCGAAAAATATCCCGAATTCGGTCTTGACGGCTTTGAGCTTATATCGACATCCTACTCAAGAAACGTTGAAACAGACGAAGTTAAAGCAAATCTTTCGTTCAGCAAGATCGTAACCAAAGGCGAGCAGATCGGCATGAGCGAGAAAGAATTCAAAGAAAGAAAAGAAAGCAAGAACATTTATTATATAAGAAAGAATATAACCGCAGACGGCAAAACGGGCGAACTTATAAACTACAATACAAGCTACCCCTACGTCAACGAGGAGTATTCAAACAACAAGACTTATAAAACCGATTCTCTCAAAGTTGCCGAAAGTTTCTTAACAAAACATTTTGCTGAAGAATTCGGTGCGTCAGCTCTCACAAACACATATTCCAACAACATAGGAACACATACCACATACACCTTTACCAACACAGTCAACGGCTATACGCTTGATCAGAACTGGCTGTCCGTAAGAGTTAACAACATCACCGGAGACATCGACACATACAGCAAAGCATGGGTATACGGTGTTGAATTCGAAAGCCCCGAAGGAATAATCTCGGCGGAAGAAGCTCTTAAGATCTACACAACGATATACAACGCTAAGTTGCAGTATATCACTGTTCCCGTTGCAATCGACGTACAGAAGCCCGAATTTGCGCCCTACGTAAACGCAGGATGGAATTATGTTCATTCATTCAAAACAGCATACAAGCTTAATGAAAACGCCTACGCATACGGTGTTAAAGCAAAAGACGGAACACTTCTCAAGCCCGAAGAGTTTGTAAATGAAGGCATCGTATTTACCGATATAGAAAACTGTGAAAGCAAAGATAAGATCGAAGCCCTCGCAGAATACGGTATTACATTCGGCGGAACGGAATTCGAGCCAAAAACGCTCCTCAACCAGAAAGATATGCTCATATATCTTCTTAACTCCGTAGGCAACAGGTTCTCTGTTCTCTCATACGAAAATGCAGAAGAAAGTGACCTTGACTACCTTTACGATCAGGCTGTTTACTATGGATTTATAACATCCGATGAAAGAGATCCCGAAAAGCTCATCAGAAAAGAAGACCTTGCAAAAGCGATGATCCTCCCCTCTGAATACAATGCAGCAACAACACTCAGCGGACTTATCAAGGCTGATTACGCAGACGGATCCGAAATTTCCGAAGGATATCTGCCGTATATCGTAATCGCTGAAACTCTCGGTCTTATAGAAACAGACAGCGAAAACAAAATTGACCCCAACGGTCTTATGACACGCGAAGATCTTGCGAAAGCGGTCTATGCGTTCATGGACAGATAATTAAGCTTAATTCACTGACATATTTAGTGTTTTTCCTTTCATTTTGGAAATCCGACCCAAATGCATTTGTCCGGCTTCAATGAAGCCGGACACTTTCTATTTATCAAGTTTTTCAGTTCCCGAAAATTCAGGTTCAACAACCGATCTCAGCTTATACAGCAAATAATCAGTATCAGCATGAGAAAAGATCATATCGATAATTTTATTTGAACGTATATCCCCTACTGTAGTTTCTATCCCTTCAAGAATAAAGTCAATACCGGGGGTTTCTTTAAATTTGAAGAAAAGTCGGTTGTCATCGATAAATATTTTTATTTTACGGACATTCGCCGTTTCCGTAAAAGCAATATCTATCTTCATTACCGGACGATCATCTTCATCGGACGTAAAGCATACTTTAGAAGCGATCTCGTACGTTTCACCGTACATCTCAAAAGTAGAATACTTATAGACTCCGACCCCCGCTTCTATGATATGAGAGCAACTACCCTCAAAAAAAGTAAGACTGAGACATTTATCAGAAAAACCGAATTTCAAATCGGTAAGACCTTCAGAGAAATTATTCTGAACAGCTTGAAGCATCAACGGGAAAACGCTTACGGATGAAGTATAATCCGGGAGAAAAGTAAATGTTTTTCCGTCAAGAGCTTGCCATTCGTAAGGAATCAAAGGAATATTATTTTCTTTCGAAAAACCGCTGAATAAAGAAAAGAGTTTTCCTATCCCTTTCTTTACGGAAGGCTGTTCGATTGATGAAAATGATTTTTCTGTATTTCTTAGCTTTTTCAATGCGTTAATATCGCCTGCAAGAGAATCATTCGGAATAAAATCGCAACCGAAGCGTCTGTTTACGATCTCAAAAAAAACATTTTGCTGAAACATTGAACTGTTTCCCGCAAAGCAAGCAACGATAAGATCCTTTTCGGGAAAACATACGATATTCTGACCGAGCATTCCGTTAAACAAAAACGAATTTTCGGCTTTTGTACCTTGTCTTCCGACCCACATCTGAAAACCGTAATCGTAATCCCCTATTGCTTCGGGAGTTAAGATCTGGGCAGAAGTCATTTGACAAACAATATTTTCGGAGAGCAGTCGCACTCCGTTCCAAACGCCTTTATGGATAATCAGATAACCGATTTTCGCAAGATCTTCAAGATGCATGTAAAGTCCCCAGCCACCCTTACAGTTGCCATCGGGAGCTTTTTCCCAAAGCCAGTCGGTAATGCCGAGAGGTTCAAAAAGACGTTTTTTCAAAAACACCTCAAGATTTTCGCCTGTGACCTGTCTGACCAATGCCGAAAGCATAAAGGTGTTCATGCTGTTATAGTTAAACTCATCGCCCGACGGACGGAAACCCGATTCAAGAAAAGATTTTATCCATTCGGTATCCGTAACGACCCCGAGTTCATTGTAAACGACTCCCGAAGACATTGTTAAAAGCCTTCGGACAGTTGTTTTTATCGGTCGAAGAATGTTAAGCGGAGAAGAAAATTCATCAAAATACTTGCCGATGCTGTCATCGAGCGAAATCAAGCCGTCATCAATAAGCATACAGACGGCAATACCGGTAATGCTTTTACATAAAGAATGGGTAACATGCATTTTATCGAGAGAATACGGAGCATAAGAGCATTCGCTGATAACATTACCGTTTTTTATTATCAGTACGCAATGCGGAAAAACATTTCCGTTATCGTTTAATTCATTGATAAAATCACAAATATACGAAGAGCTTATCCCCTGTTTTTCCGGAGAACTTCTGGGGAAAGGCAGATCAACAAAAGACTGACGAAGAGCCTTTTTCTGCGGTTCGGTCTTCACGATACTCACGTTTTTTGTTTTACGGTCAAACAAATTGCCCAAAAGTTTTACGGTTCTGCCTTGAATTACAACGTCCATTCTTTTCTCCTTTCTTTGATCTGTATATTCATGATAACATAATTGCGAAAAAAAATCAAGTATTTCCTGTCGCATCTTGAAAAACTGCCGCATTTGTGGTAAAATATATCCAAGATCAAATCAATGGAGTTTCTTATGGTTTCAACTTTAACGATAATCGGGCTGTGTTTTACGGTCCTATGCTCACTTTTTCTTCCGATAGGCGCATGGATATTCCTTGTTAAAAAAGCAAAAAACATGAGTCGATATATCCTGCTTGGAATGTTCGGATTTTTCATAGCGCAAATTATTTTAAGAACGCCGATACTGATGATCCTCGGTTCTGAACAGTGGTTTGCGGATTTTGCAAATACCTATCCGATTTTTTATGCACTGTTTCTCTCTTTGTTGACCGCTTTGTTCGAAACAGCAAGCAGATATATAATTTACAAATATGCGATAAAAGAAGATATTGTTTTTTCAACAGCTCTCGGCACGGGCTTCGGTCACGGCGCATGTGAAACGCTTGCATATGTGGGAATAACAAGTGTTGTAAATTTAAGTGTTGCAATAATGATAAACACAAACAATCTCGCAAAATCGGAAAGCTATGAAGCAATGAAGGAAACACTTGTTTCGGTATCAGCATCGAACTATTTTGCGGCAGGTGCGGAACGTTTGATCGTAATGCTTATACATATCGGTCTTTCCGTTATCCTTGCTTATTTCATACAGAAAAACATGTCTCTTACGGGCTTCGGAGTATGCATGACCGTTCACTGTATTTACGATTTCACTGTAAAACTCATCTCGCAGTTAAATGTTTCGGTCTGGATAACGATCATTGCAATGGCAATATTTGCGGTAATGATAACTGCTTTTACTGTATATGTAAAAAAACAGGAAAAAGAGCCGCTGCTACAGATAAAAAAATAAACATAAAATGTCCCCCGACATCATAGACTTTAACAGAATCTGTGATTTCGGGGGACATGATTTATGGAAAATGATCTTACATATCTTAAAGACCGAGTGATAATGTTCGGAAATTTCATTGCGGAAAACGGTGCAACCGTAAGACAGACCGCGCAAAAATTCGGATACTCAAAATCAACGGTGCAAAGATGTTTCTGAACGTCTTCGTGATTTTTCGCCGTCGCTTTACGAAGAGGCAAGCGCCGTTTTAGCAAAGAACAAAGCGGAACGCCATTTACGAGGCGGAATGGCAACGAAAAGGAAATACGAGAAAATAACGGAAGAAAATTAGTCCTTATCTCTCGTTTTCTGACGTACTATAATATGGATGGGTGTACCGGTCAAACCGAACGTTTCACGCATCTGATTTTCGATATAGCGCTGATAAGAGAAGTGGAAAAGCTCGGCATCGTTAACAAAAATAACGAATGTCGGGGGTTTGATGGAAACCTGCGTCATATAAAGGAGTTTCAAACGCTTACCTTTATCTGTCGGAGGCTGAACTTTTGTCGTTGCTTCAACAAGAACGTCGTTGAGAACGCCTGTCGTGATACGGCGGCTATGCTGTTCGTAAACAAAATTGATCATTTTGAATACGTTTTCAACACGGGAACCTGTCTTTGCAGAAATAAAAACAATGGGAGCATACGACATAAATTTCAAGTCCTCTGCGACGCTCTTTTTCATTTTATCCATTGTTTTATCGTCTTTTTCAACTGCATCCCATTTATTTACGACAACAACCGATGCCTTACCTTTTTCGTGAGCGATACCTGCAATCTTAGTATCCTGTTCGGTAACGCCTTCGTTTGCATCGATCATTATAAGAACAACATCTGCGCGGTCAACAGCCATATAAGAACGTAAAACGCTGTATTTTTCGATCTCATCATCGACTTTGCTCTTTTTGCGAAGGCCTGCGGTATCAATAAACGTAAATTTACCGAATTCGTTTTCAACCTCTGCATCAACAGCATCACGGGTTGTACCGGGAATATCGGAAACGATCGTACGTTCAGAACCGAAAACACGGTTAACAAATGAGCTTTTGCCGACATTCGGTTTACCGATAACGGCTACGCACACAGAGTTTTCATCCTTTGGTTCAACGGGATGATCTTTAAGTCGGCTGACAACCTCATCAAGAAGGTCACCCGTTCCGAGACCGTGAACGGCTGAAACAGGAAACGGATCGCCGAGACCGAGATTGTAAAATTCATAAAGTTCAGGCGGAGGAGTACCGGGACGGTCAACCTTGTTAACGCACAAAATGACATCCTTTTTTGCTTTAAGGAGCATATCCGCAACTTCACTGTCCGCCGCAGTCATGCCCGTCGTTATATCTGTAACAAGGACAACCACATCGGCAGTTTCAATAGCTATCATCGCCTGAGCTCTCATCTGAGAGAGAATAATATCATCGGAACGAGGCTCGATACCGCCTGTATCGACAAGGGTAAACGGCACACCGTTCCACTCTGCGTCACGGAAAAGTCTGTCACGGGTAACGCCCGGAGTATCTTCAACGATAGCAGGTCTTCCGCCGACTATTTTATTAAAAAGAGTGCTTTTGCCGACATTCGGTCTGCCGACGACAGCAACATATGGATTTGCCATAATCAATCACCATAACTTTCGTGATCTATGATCTTAAAATAGAATCCGCCAATTTGAGTTTTTCGCGGATCTCGAGTTTCTGCGGACATTTCTTTTCGCAAGCGCCGCAGTTAATACAGGAAGAGACAAGACCATCCTTCTGTTCTTCCGTAAGTTTATCACAATATTTTTTATACATTGCTTTCGCATGGTCTTTAAGACCGTATACATTATATAATGTATAAAGATAGAAAATATGAGGAATATCAATATTTTTTACGCAAGGCATACAGTATTTGCAACCTGTACAGTAAAGATCAGAGAATTTTTTGAGATCCTCAAGGCTTTCTTTGATCTGAGCATTTTCAGCCTCTGTAAAAGGAATATCAGAAGACATAACCTTTACGTTATTCTCAACCTCTTCGATAGATCTCATACCTGAAAGAGCGCATGAGATATTCGGATTACCGAGAACGAAACGAAGGGCAAGCTCGTATGTTGCCTTAGCGGAAACAGAACCGATCTTATCCGCAAGCTCTGTGGGGGCTGCAAGTCTGCCGCCGCCTACCGGGCCCATAGCAATAACGCCGCGACCTGTTGAAGCCATATATTCAATGCCTTTTTCATTTGAACGGTCAAGGATATTATACTGAATAAGAAGGGTTTCGAGCATCGGGGCTCTTTCGATCATATACGGAAAATCATCGGGGTTTCCGTGGAATGAGAATGAAATATGTTTTATAAGTCCCTCTTCCTTTGCTTTTACAGCTTCGGAAAGGAGATCCAGCTTAATCATTTTTTCATCGAAAGTATCCTTGTTAATGCTCCAGAAATGATAGCAATCAATATAGTCGGTATCAAGTTTTTTGAGGGACTGTTCAAGAAAGCTGCGGTAGTCGGAAGTTTTCTCAACTCTGCCGACAGGAATCTTTGTAGAAAGATAAACCTTATCTCTGAACGGCTTAACAGCTTTTCCGAGAGTCACTTCACTGTTACCGTCACAGTAATAAAAAGCGGTATCGAAATAATTTACACCAAGCTCGTACGCACGGCGGAGCATCGGGATAGTTTTCTCCTCATCGATAGTCTGAGTACCCTCAATATAAGGAAAACGCATACAACCGAATCCAAGAGTAGAAATTTCCATTCCTGTGGAGCCCAATTTTCTGTACTGCATAAGTTCCTCCAAATAAAATTAAACAATAAAATTATAACCAAAGATCCGAAACAAACGGGACAAGCGCCGTCAAAGCCGAATAGCCTATCCAGCTGCAAAGGTTTGCAACAACGGCATAAACGATCTTTCGAGCCTTACTTTTATCCTTGAATGTCAAACAGTACGCAACCGCTTCAACAGAGATTATTATCAGTTCAACGATCGGAAGTACCGCAAAATTGATAAAGAAAACACCGGCTGACGGATAATACACGGCATAGATAACGGTAAGAAAGACTTGTGTTGCAAAATTGGCAGCAATAAACGGAATAATATTTTTCTTGACGGAAAAACCGAAAAGAATAAGGATCAAAAGCTCAATTATGAGTGTCGGGATAAATGTAGAGAAAAACTGTAATATATGTTTTACTATCGTATTTCCCGTACTTTCAAGAGAAAATGTCTGAAAGTCAAGAATATATTCAGCTTGATATTCTGTTTTTTCTACCGATTCGGAAACGTGGACTTCACCGGACTTTGTAACGGCAATTACCTTTACAGTATCGGGAATGCCGTAATACGAGAAAACATGAACCGTTTTGCCGTCAACCTGTTTTCCGGTTATCTGACCGAATATCGGGATTGCGGAACCGTACGATAAAGCGGCACGAAGGCCGTTTTCATTGTACTCCCGCAGAACCGTAAGCATCTGCGGATCATATGAATCAATTTCCTCTTGTGTCATTTGGTTATTAGGCTCTTCCTGCTCAATGAGAAGGTCAAGATAATAAAGTTCATCGGGAACGTTTTCAACATATATCGTAATAGACGGTTTGGGACCCATATCTGCAGACATGGGAAGCGCCGAAAGAAAAACGATAATCAATGTTAAAACAAAAAGAGTAAATTTTTTCATCATAATAATCCTCGGCTTTCGATGGTCGAAAGCTCCCTTTCTTTTACGGCTCTGCAGGAAAAATAATTACTGAAGATCTGAAAGAACTTTGAGGGTATTTTCGAGAAGACCTACGTAAGACGCACGTTTTGCCTTTTCTTCATCGACAACTTTCGCAGGAGCTTTAGATACGAAGCCTTCGTTTGAAAGTTTTTTATCGATGCGTGCAATTTCACCTTCGAGACGTTCTTTTTCTTTCAGGAGACGTGCTTTTTCTTTTTCAACGTCAACAAGCTCGCCCATGGGAATATATGCTTTAGCATCGGAGCTTAACGCAGTTGCGGTCTTTTCGAGAGATACATTTTCGTTGATCTTTATCTCGGAAGCGCCTGCGAGACGTTTTAAGAATTCAGCACCGCGAGCATATTCTTCGGGATTTTCTGTTTCAATATAGAGGCTTGTCTTTTTGGATGCGGGAACATTCATATCAAGACGAAGCTGACGGATATTTTTAATAAGAGCTTTAACGTTTTCCATAGCAGCGGCATCTGCGGGGAAGGAGAGCTTTTCGTCATATTCAGGATACGGAGCGATAACGAGAGCTTCACCTTCGTGGGGAAGGGTCTGCCAGATCTCTTCTGTTATGAAAGGCATAAAGGGATGGAGAAGAGCAAGAGTGCCGTTGAGAACATAACAAATAACATTCTGTGCGGATTTCTTTGTTTCTTCGTTTGTATTTGTTTCAAAGAGACGGGGTTTAACGAGTTCGATATACCAGTCGCAAAGATCGTCCCAAACGAAATCGTAAAGTTTCTGAGCGGCAACGCCGAGCTCATATTTATCGAGATTTTCACGGACTTCTTTTACGCAGTTATTGAATTCGGTAAGGATCCATTTATCTTCAAGTTCGAGCTTTTCGGGGATCTCGGCATGATCGAGATCGATATATGTGAGTGCGAAACGAGCCGCATTCCAGATCTTGTTTGCGAAGTTTCTGGAGGATTTAACGACTTCATAGTAGAAACGCATATCATTACCCGGAGAGTTACCGGTAACGAGGGTATAACGGAGAGCATCGGCACCGTATTCGTTGATAACTTCGATCGGATCAATACCGTTACCGAGAGATTTGGACATCTTTCTGCCCTGAGAGTCTCTGATAAGGCCGTGGAAAAGAACGTGTTCAAACGGAGCTTTACCGGTATGTTCAAGACCGGAGAATATCATTCTGGAAACCCAGAAGAAGATGATATCGTAGCCTGTAACGAGAA
>SVMP01000108.1 GCA_015067385.1 Oscillospiraceae bacterium
ACGTTGAGCTTGAAATTATATTCTTCTTCAAGATCTCTGACTCTTTGCATCGCAAGGTCACTGAATTCTGTTTCAAGAACGTAACCGAGATAGTTTTCTGAAATGTCAATGCCTCCGTTACCGCTGTCAAGATTTACTCTGTAAAGAAGCTCCATGCCGTCAAGATCGGGCGTTTCGTCTCCGTTGTTGCCGAAATTCAAATCAAACTGCTCGGGTTCTTCCGCACAGCCTGCAAACATCGCAAGCAACAGTACGAAAACCAATAACTTACATACGTTTTTCATAATTTGAACCTTTCTTAATTATTGTGTTTTTGTGCAATTTTTTTGTAAAATATCATCAAATTATATTTTACTGTATACATTATAGTATTTTTTCAATAATATTACTTATAGAATAATATTATAATATAATAATATAATTACGAGACATACCCCGTAAGAAGCACGTCTCGTAATTGTTTGATTTATTGGGGGATTACCGTGAAAAGATAATCAGGAATTGATCGTTGTGATCGAAATGTGACCGAAATTGTTTTCTCCGGTAATGAGAAGCTCAGGACCGTTTGGATCACCGGAACCGGTCGAGGTGGTGTGGGCAAAGTTGTTTTCGATATCCGTTTTTGTGTGCCATTGTGCGGGTACGGATATATTCATCTGCCCGAAGTTGTTTTCAATGTTAAGTACACCGTTTCCCTGATAAGTATCCGGGTTTTCGAATATTACGTTGTATGAACCGAAATTGTTTTCGACTTTTTTTCCGTAAGTAAAGTCCGAACTGTCAATATACATTACCGATCTTCCGAAATTTCCGTGATCGTTTACTATTATTCGAAAGTTACCGAGTATCATGTTAAATCCGATAGTTATGATCAACGCACAGAAAAACAAAAGCCAGTTTGAAATAATATTTTCATTTTCAAGACCGCACGCAAAGGCTATATTTCGTTCAAATAGCATAAATATGAACGAAAGCGGAATGAATATCGAACCGATCTTTCCTTTAACCAACCTTGAAACGATATAATAGAGCAGTCCCAGACCAAGCACCACTCTGAAAAGAGATATCGCTCCGAAAGCTCCCATTATCGGCGCAAGAATACCAAGTGCGTCAACTATCATCAACACTGCCGCAACGATCAGCAGGATTCCCCAAAATACCTTTCCTGTTTTTATCATAATCTTATCTCCTCTATCTTGTCTCTGAGTAATTTATAGTATGCTCTTGAAAAATATACTTTCTTATCGCATGATTTAAATTCGATCTCGCCGTTTCCCGTAAGCTCTTTTCGCAGTGAAGTTATCAGCTTAACGTTTGCTATTGCCGATTTAGATATACGGATAAAGTACGACGGCATCATCTCTTCTATTTCGAAAAGCCTGTAATGTGAAGCGTACATTCCGTTTCTTGTATGCGCATAAACTTTCCCGTCTGTCGTTTCAAAGAAAAGTATGTCGTTCTTATCAATGTAATATTCCGTGTTTGCAATGTATAACGGCAGGTCTCCGCGGGACTTCATCGCATTTTCAATAAGCTCTTCTGTCTGTATTATCTTTTCGGTTCGGCTTTTACATCTTATAACGATCTCTTCTTCGCCGTTCGGATCGATCTCCGTTCTTACTCTCATCCGTTTTCCCTCCTCTTGATACCATTATATCAAATATCTTTTATTTTGTAAATATCTTTTCGCCGACAGGTAGATTTGAGACCCTGACAGGTAGATTTTTTCGTTATATTTGTGTGGAATTATTGAAGTAATCATTTTTTTTAAAATTTAACAAAAAAGTCCTTGTTTTTTTTGATATACCATGTTATAATAAATGAGTTGTAATACAAAGATCTAATAATGAATGTAAAACATGAAAAATTCAGGAGGTTAAACCTTAATATGGCTAAAAAGTACGTATACCTTTTCACCGAAGGTAACGGCTCCATGAGAGAGCTTCTCGGTGGTAAAGGCGCAAACCTTGCGGAAATGACCAACATTTTCAAAGAAAAATTCCCCGACAGAAACCCCGTACCCCAGGGCTTTACCATTTCTACCGAAGCTTGTACTCAGTACTATGAAGACGGCAAAATGATCAACGACGAAATTCAGTCTCAGATCATGGAATATGTAACAAAGATGGAAGAGATCACCGGCAAAAAATTCGGTGATAAAGAAAATCCCCTCCTCGTTTCCGTTCGTTCCGGCGCTCGTGCATCCATGCCCGGTATGATGGACACCATCCTCAACCTCGGTCTTAACGAAGAAGTTGTTGAAACCATGGCAAGAAAGTCCGGCAATGCTCGTTGGGCTTACGACTGCTACAGAAGATTTATCCAGATGTACTCCGACGTTGTTATGGAAGTCGGCAAAAAGTACTTCGAAGAACTTATCGATAAAATGAAGGAAGAAAAATGCGTTACCTTTGACGTTGAACTCACTGCAGAAGACCTCAAAGAACTCGCTGAACAGTTCAAGGCTGAATACAAAGCTAAGATCGGTTCCGACTTCCCCACCGATCCCAAAGAACAGCTTATGGGCGCTGTAAAAGCAGTATTCCGTTCTTGGGACAACCCCAGAGCTAACGTTTACAGACGTGACAACGATATTCCTTATTCTTGGGGTACCGCTGTTAACGTACAGGCAATGGCATTCGGTAACATGGGCGACGACTGTGGTACCGGCGTTGCATTCACCCGTGACCCCGCTACCGGCGAAAAGAAACTCATGGGCGAATTCCTTGTAAACGCACAGGGCGAAGACGTTGTTGCAGGCGTTAGAACCCCGATGAAGATCGAAATGATGGCTGAGAAATTCCCCGGCGCTTACGCTCAGTTCACCGAGATCTGCAATATCCTCGAAAATCACTATCACGATATGCAGGACATGGAGTTCACCGTTGAAAACGAAAAACTCTACATGCTCCAGACCAGAAACGGTAAGAGAACTGCTCAGGCTGCTCTTAAGATCGCATGCGACCTCGTTGACGAAGGCATGAAGACCGAGCAGGAAGCTGTTGCAATGATCGACCCCAGAAACCTCGACACCCTTCTCCATCCTCAGTTCGACGCTAAAGCTCTCAAAGCTGCTACCCCCATGGGTCGCGGTCTCGGTGCTTCTCCCGGCGCTGCTTGCGGTAAAGTTGTATTCACCGCTGAAGATGCTGAAACTTGGAACGCAAGAGGCGAAAAAGTTGTTCTCGTTAGACTTGAAACTTCTCCCGAAGATATCACCGGTATGAAAGCATCCCAGGGTATCCTCACCGTTCGTGGCGGTATGACCTCTCACGCTGCAGTTGTTGCTCGTGGTATGGGTACTTGCTGCGTTTCCGGTTGCGGCGAAATCAAGATGGACGAAGAAAACAAGAAATTCGAACTCGCTGGTAAAACCTTCCACGAAGGCGATTTCATCTCCATCGACGGTTCTACCGGTAACATCTATGACGGCATCATTCCCACCGTTGACGCTACTATCGCAGGCGAATTCGGCAGAATCATGGCTTGGGCTGACAAATTCAGAAAGCTCAAAGTAAGAACCAACGCTGATACTCCCGCTGATGCTAAGAAAGCTCGCGAACTTGGCGCTGAAGGTATCGGTCTTTGCCGTACCGAACATATGTTCTTCGAAGCTGACAGAATCGCTGCATTCCGCGAAATGATCTGTGCTGACACCGTTGCTGAAAGAGAAGTTGCTCTCGATAAGATCCTTCCCTACCAGCAGGGCGACTTCGAAAAGCTCTACGAAGCTCTCGAAGGTACTCCTGTTTGCATCAGATTCCTCGACCCGCCTCTCCACGAATTCGTTCCCACTACTGACGAAGATATCGCAATTCTCGCAGCAGCTCAGAACAAATCCGTTGAAGATATCAAAGCTATCATCGCTTCTCTCCATGAATTCAACCCCATGATGGGTCACAGAGGTTGCCGTCTCGCAGTAACTTACCCCGAAATCGCAGCAATGCAGACCAAGGCAGTTATCAGAGCAGCTATCAATGTTCAGAAAGCTCACGCTGACTGGAATGTTGTTCCCGAAATCATGATCCCCCTCGTAGGCGATGTTAACGAACTTAAATATGTTAAGAAAGTAGTTGTTGAAACTGCTGACGCTGAGATCGCAGCTGCAGGCGTTTCCCTCAAGTACGAAGTTGGTACTATGATCGAAATCCCCAGAGCTTGTCTCACCGCTGACGAAGTTGCTAAGAACGCTGACTTCTTCTGCTTCGGTACTAACGACCTTACCCAGATGACTTACGGCTTCTCCCGTGACGACGCTGGTAAGTTCCTCAACGCTTACTACGATGCTAAGATCTTCGAAAACGATCCCTTCGCTAAACTCGACCAGAACGGCGTTGGCAAACTTATGGAAATGGCTATCAAACTCGGTAGACCCGAAAACGAACATCTCCATATCGGTATCTGCGGCGAACACGGCGGCGACCCCGCATCCGTTGAATTCTGCCACAAGATCGGCCTCGACTACGTTTCTTGCTCTCCCTTCAGAGTTCCCATCGCAAGACTCGCAGCAGCTCAGGCAGCTATCAAGGGTTAATTAGTTAACATTATCCCTGAGATGCAGGCAACTCTTAGAGTTGCAAATGCACAAAGGCTGCAATTAAAGGCTAATCCGATAGCAAGATCATTCTGACTAACTAAACAAATCGATCCCCACCGATTTTCGGTGGGGATTTTTGTATATCGTTATCGTATTTTTTTACATTAAAAAATGTTTTTCAATTTCCTTGTTCAAAAGCTTCTGCATCTGCGAGAATAGCCTTGAAACGCTCATTTTCACGGATCGAATCAAAAACATCATATGCGAATGAGGGCAGAAGAGTATCTTTTTTGTCATACGAATTCGCAGAAAAGTGCATTGTTTTGCCATACAGATACGGTATTTTCGTTTCTGTTATTACATTAAAGTTTTTTGCCTTAATACGTTCATGTTTAACCATTTTTTCGAGCCAATCCATTGCTTCTTCGTGACGTTTCATGTTCATACAGATAATTGCGCAATGTTCATAATCATAATGGGGACTGCAGAAAGGCATTTCATCCTTCCGTTCTCCTACAATAAGATCGTAGATATCCGGGAAGAGCCTATGGCAGGCATAAGCTTCCTCAAATTTACCTTCTGTTCTCCATGATTTACCAATCATAAAAAGCTGATCATGAAGGTAATCGAGCGCATTATAAATGTTTTTTGCTCTTTCCCGACGGCCTTCATCCTTTCTACCGAGAAGATTAAGTGCTTCAGCTTGCAAGTCTCCGCCTTCTGCATACGGATCAAATACTGTGATCTTTTCCGCGTATTCCAGCATTTTCACGTAATTGCCCATATCTTTGTAAAGAACTGCCATCCATTTATTTGCCTCATTGAGATAACGGCTGTTTGTACAATGATTGAGAATTATATTTGCCTGACGTATACTCTCGTTTTCCCACTTTTGTATTTCCTCGGTTTTGTCTTTCATTTTATCACTGTATCTGTATTCGTCCAACAGACAGCTGATATGTCCCAATGAATAAGCCAAAAGCTTATAATTATTCGGATCTACTTCAAGCATTTTTTGTACATCCTCAGTACATTCTTTTCTCCATGCGAAACTGTCGACGCCTTCCGGGGGATTACAGATTTTCTTTTCCGTCTCACGTATGAACGATTCGACAGTTTCTTCGCCATTCGTTCCATCTTTGCCAAACAGAACATCCGTTGTCACGCCAAAAACATTTGAAAGCGGCAAGATCTGCGATATATCCGGCAGTCCGGTTCCGCTTTCCCATCGGCTGACTGCCTGATAGGTGATATTCAACTGTTCCGCAAGCTCTTCCTGGGTAAGATTACGTTCTTTTCTAAGCCTGCGAATAATTTGACCCATTGTTTCGTTCATAATTTCGCTCCTTAAATATGAATTCCGGTACCGTTGTATATAGTATAACAAAATAATTCTGAAATGTCCAGCGATGTAAATCTTCATTATATTCAACGGAGCATTGAGTTTTATTGGTTGACATTCTTTTTAAATATGATTTTGTATTATTATTGATATCGGTTCGAGAAAAACTTGACAAAAATATGTTGATGTGATATACTGTAATCGAAATAACAAAGGAGGGACATACTGATGAAAAAGTTTGTATTCATTTTCATTTCTTTTATTCTTTTCCTCTGTCTTATTGTCGGCTGTTCCAACAATAATGCAGGAGGACATGAAGAAAGCTCCGTTAAAGTCACAACGCTCATTGCCGACGATTTTCGTGAAAAAACGGCGGCGGCTGAGAACTGGGCGGCTGAAAATGTCAATATTGCCGAAAATGACAGTTATAAAAGGCATGAAAGTGATGTTTTAACAGTCGGCAACGTCACATATCTCTGCGTTAATTCATGGGAAACGAACGGAATGGTCGAAGTTCCGTCATATCAGCTTGAGAAATATGTTAACGGCGAACGAACCGTGCTTATTGATGTCGGACAGTTCGGATTTGGCGGTGATTTCCCGATTTCAATAGTAAAAGACGGCGAGACGGCTCTTCTTGCTGTTATGGGGAGTTCTATTAATCAAATTTCGACATGGAATAATGCCGGAAAAATTGTTGTAACATACGGCAACGGAGAGATCGAGGTCATAGAGTATAGTTTTGATTCAGAAGAAAAGGATTTTTACTGCGAATTTGTTCATCCTCTGGAAAGCTCGGATATCTCAAGCCTTATGTTCGTTTCCGCACCCGACAGATACAGCGGTGTCACCACCCGTCTTTTCGAACTTGACGAGAATTTACAGCCGATCTCCGCAAGAGTTGTCAACGGTGACGGTGCATTTGACGAAAATTACAGCGTAAACGAGCCTGTACCCCACGTTTTCCCCGAATTGTTTGAATAACAAAAAAAGAGATAGGACTAAAAATCCTATCTCTTAATTTTTGCTTATTTCTGAAGGTCTTTTTTTCGGATCTCGACACGTCTTACCTTACCGCTGATAGTCTTCGGGAGCTCGTCAACAAATTCGACGATTCTCGGATATTTGTACGGTGCGGTGTGTGTCTTAACGTATTCCTGAACTTCTTTCTTGAGTGCATCTGTGCCGACTGTGCCTTTTGTTAAAACAATGGTCGCTTTAACGATCTGACCGCGAACTTCATCGGGAACAGGAGTAACAGCACATTCGAGAACGTACGGGAGTTCCATGATAACGCTTTCGATCTCGAAGGGGCCGATGCGGTAACCGGACGACTTGATAACGTCGTCGATACGACCGACATACCAAAGATAACCGTCTTCGTCCATCGTTGCCTGGTCACCGGTGTGATAATAA
>SVMP01000109.1 GCA_015067385.1 Oscillospiraceae bacterium
TTTTTCCAAACATCAAGAATGAGCTGATAACGGTCTGCGGGAAGACCCTTGAAAGGAACGTTTGAGGTACAGAAAATATATCCGCCGCCGGGTTTGCCGTGTGTAAGGCAGTATTCTGCGCTTTCGATAACCTCTTCTTCTGTTCCTGTCTGCATAAGAGCGCAATTTACATTGCCGCAAAGAGCCACTTTTTTGCCCCATTTTTCTTTTACAAGCTTTATATCAACGCCTGCCATGGGATCGAGAGAGTGGAGAGCGTGAGGATTACATTCAACGAGCTGATCGATAATAGGCATAATATCGCCATCTGTGTGCTTGATCATGTAAGCGCCTTGCTTGCGACCGTCTTCGATGATTCTTGCAAGATAGGGGGTTATGATCTTAGAGAATGTTTCGGGAGAAACGAACGGACCCATGTTGTAGCAGTAGTCCGAACAGAGAATGAACGATTCAACTCCTGCATCAACGAGTTGTTTGTTCTTTTCGATCGCAGTTACACAGCATCTTTCAGCTTCTTCGAGTATACCGTTGAAATCGTCGGCAAGTCTGTACGCAAATTCGTACATTTCGTTACCGTCGGGAAGCGCAAATGTTCCGTCACCGTGACATTGCAACATATATTTACCCTCGGTTTCTTCGAGAAGAGCTTTAATTACTGTTTTCTGATATTTGCTCAAAGTCATATCCTCGTTCCACATATCGGGCATATATATCATAGGCCACAGTGCGTATTCAAGCTTTCTGTATATGTCTGCACTGTAACTTGCCCATTTACGTATTTTCTTTTCGGCTTCGATGTCTGAAAGTTTATCGAGTTCTTCACGTTTGTATTCGGCTATATTTATAGGAGCTTTCCCGAACATTTCTTCTTCAATATGAAAGCCCAGCTCAAAGGTTGGAACTTCATCGGGCTGTTTTAACGTTAAAGCGGCAATCGCTCTTTCTTTAGGTGTCATTGAATGTCACTCCCGGATTTTTTTGCATTTTAACATATTGTCAGCCGATTGTCAAGCCTGTTTTTCGGTAACAGCAACGGTTATACGGATGTGTTTATAATTGTATATAAATGTAAAATTTGTATGACAATATAAAACAAAATGTTGACTGGATAAAAGAAAAGATGTAAAATATACCTATAAAAAATGTAATAAAAGGATGTGCTTTTATATGTTCGGACCTATGGGGCCCGGTATGGGAAGTGAAAGAGATAAACTAAAGGAGCCTAAACCGACAAGATTAAGGGATTGGCCCTCTTATATCGTACGAAATACAGGTAAAACGCTTCGAAGATTGTTTTACATTTATGGGCTCGTATGGGACGCACGCCCCTGGATATTTTTAACGATGATCTTTATGACCGTCTTCAACGGTGTTTCCCCTGTCCTCGGTGCGTATATTTCAAAGCTTTTGCTCGATGCTCTTGCGAAGGCTGCAACCGGTGAACTCGGAGATAATTTCTGGGCGCTCGGCGGACTGTTGGTGTTCCAGATAGCATACCAATTTTTTGTTTCGTTTGTAAATTCTCTCAATAATATGGTCAACCGTCTGTCGAACGAGATCATTGTTTACAGCATAAAGCTTAAAATAATGAACAAGGCGAAAACAATTGACCTTGCTAATTTCGACCTCCCCGAATTTTACTCGAAGCTTGAAAATGCAAACCGTGAGGCTGGCAACAGACCTCTTTCGATCATGTCTGCATCTTTCTCTGTTATCAGTACGATAATCAGTATGGTCGGCTTTATTGCGATCCTCGGTTCGCTTATGTGGTATGCGCCGCTTCTTATTATTCTTGTTTCGTTGCCGTCTGCCATTGTCAGCTTTAAATACAGAGGCAAGATGTTCCGCTATATCCGTCACCGTTCAAAAGACAGACGTCAGATGGAATATTACAGCAATCTTCTTGTAAACAAGGATCTTGTAAAAGAAGTAAAATTGTTCAATCTTGCCGATTTCTTTATTGACAAATATAAGAAAGTATTCCTTAACTATTACAGGGGCGTCCGAAATCTGATAATGACCGAAAGCTTTATCGGTATAGGACTTTCCGTTCTGAACTCAGCCCTTTCCGCTTTTATCTTCCTTAAAATAGCCCGTAAAGTTTTCGACGGTATTTTAACAGTCGGTGACTGGTCTCTTTATACCAACGCTCTTTACTCTATTTCTCACAGCGTTTCGTCTATTGTACATACCGCGGCAACTATTTATGAAGGAACGCTTTATATCGACAACATGATAACCTTTATGGACGAACCTACGACCGTTGTTTCCATTCTTGCGGAGCCGAGAAAAGTCGATAAAAAGGCTCCTCATGTTATCGAATTTAAAAACTGTTCATTTGCATATCCCGGTACTGATAAAAAGGTACTTAAAAATATTAACCTTAAAATCGAACAGGGACAAACGATCGTTCTCGTCGGTCTTAACGGCGCAGGTAAAACAACGCTTCTCAAACTTCTTACCCGACTTTATGACCCGACCGAAGGCGTTATCCTTTTTGACGGTCACGATATCCGTGAGTACGATGTAAGTGAACTTTATTCGGTTTTCGGTATTATTTTCCAGGACTTCGGAAAATACGCTTTTACTGTTTCGGAAAATATCGGATTCGGTCAGCTTGAAAACATGAATGACAGAGAACGTATCGAAAAAGCATCCGAAAAGAGCGCCGCTACCGAATTTATCGGCAATCTTCAGGACGGATACGATACTGCTCTTACCCGTGTTTTTGAAGAATCCGGACGTGAACTTTCCATCGGTCAATGGCAGAAGATCGCAGTTGCGAGAGCGTTCTTCAGAGACAGCTCGATCATGATCCTTGACGAGCCCACCGCTTCTCTTGACCCGATGGCTGAACAGGAGATCTTCAGCCAGTTTGACGAACTTTCTCACCCCAAAACGGGAGGAACTCCGAAAACTACGATTTTTGTTTCGCACAGACTTTCTTCCGCAACGATTGCAGATAAGATAGTTGTTCTTGAAGAAGGGCAGATAGTCGAAGAAGGTCATCATAAAGACCTTATCAAGCTTGACGGTAAATATGCGGAACTTTTCAATACTCAGGCAAAACGTTATATAGAAAATGTTGATTTACCCGACAACGGTAACAGACCCCCGATGCATCCGGGCGGAGGACGCCCTCCGAGACCGAGGATGTAAAGGATAAAAGTTTTGTCTTGTAAATAAGTATCGACAAAACATATTTCTAAAGAAAGGATAGTTTTCATAACGAAAACCGAGAAAATCAACAATGAAAAAAATCGGAATTGTTTTTTCTGTTTTATTAACAGTCGTTTTGATGTTTACATCGTGCGAAAAAAAGGAGATCAGTTTTATCGATCAAGAGCTGTATGAACAGCTTATGGAATCAGGTTCATCAAAGGATATAGTTCTTGATTCAAATACTGCCATAAAAGCGGCAAGCGATCTTGCATGGAAAGAATTTAAGGATGCAGAAAGAAGAGACGAACAGCTTGTTTACGAAATGACAAACAAGCAGATTACTTTCGGTTCAAAGACCATGCGTTTTGATGTTAAAAGCGTTGGTATGCCCGGCCCCAACGGTTATCCTCTCTATATCGCTCTTCATGGCGGCGGACAAACCACTCCCGAGTTTAACGACAGCCAGTGGAATCATATGAAGATATACTATTATGACAGTGTAAACAGCGGTATCTATGTTGCACCCAGAGGGGTAAGTGATACGTGGGACACTCATTTTAACGCTGAAAGTTATCCGATGTACGAACGTCTTATCGAGATAATGTCTGTTTACTACGGTATTGATACGAACAGAGTTTATCTTGTCGGTTATTCCGCAGGCGGCGACGGCGTTTGGCAGATAACACCTAAAATGGCAGACAGATTTGCGGCTGCAAATATGTCCGCAGGTCATCCGAACGGCTCCGACCTTACAAATCTTTACAATACACCGTTTCAAATTCAGTGCGGTCAGAACGATAATGCTGTTGCAGGACGAAACACCGAATGCGGACGTTATTGCGAGGTGCTCGACCAGCTTCAGTATACTTACGGCGGCGGTTATGAACACAATGTAAATATCCATTTCGGTAAACAGCACGGCATTGAGGATAACGACCCGCTCAGATCCGAACAGGTCATTCTGACAAACCCCATTGAATGGTCCAAGGGCGGTGAAGCGATAACCACAACTGCTGACACAAACGCTGTTTCTTTCCTTGAAAGATACAGAAGAAACCCCATTCCCGAGAAAATTGTCTGGAGTATCGGTAACAGACCCTCCGAATGTGATACCGAAACTTTCTACTGGCTCAGGGCAACGAAGGATATTTCCGCCGGAACTATTGTCGCAACTTACGATAAATCGAAAAATACCATCAATATCGAAAGAATGATAGTTCTTCAGGATGAGGGCGAGATCTTTGTAATGCTTAATGCCGATATGGTAGATTTTACAAAGCCCGTTACCGTTATTGTGAACGGTATCGAAACCGAATATAACGTTACACCTTCTCTTGAATATATAAATAAAACCATAGAAGAACGTTGCGACCCCAATATGATATTTGCGGCGGAAATTAAAATTCGTTAATAAAAAAGGATTGATATCATGAAAAAGATAAGTTTTATTCTTGCAATAATAATGTTATGTTGCTGTGCTATGGCGTCTTGTTCGTCAGGACCGAGCGAGGAAGAATTGCAGGCAGCGTATGAGGCGCTTTTGGCAAAACCCTCTTCTGAAATAACAATGGATTCCAATCTTGCGATCAAAGCAGCTCGTGAGGTCGCTTGGAATGAATTTATGGCGGTTGAACGCAGAGATGAGCAGAGAGTTCTCGAAATGTCCGAGAAGTCCATTACATTCGGCGAAGCTACGATGAAATTCGAAGTCAAGATCGTCGGAAAAGCAGGTCCCGATGGATATCCTCTTTATATCGCCCTTCACGGCGGCGGCGGAGCTCCGAAAGAAGTTAACGATCAGCAGTGGGATCATATGAAGATATATTATCTTGACAGTGTTGAAAACGGTATCTATGTTGCGCCCAGAGGTGTTCGTGATACATGGCATACTCATTTTAACGATGAAAGCTATCCTCTTTATGAACGTCTTATAGAAAACCTTTCAATGTATTACGGTATTGATACAAACCGTGTTTATCTTGTCGGTTATTCCGCGGGCGGCGACGGTGTATGGCAGATAACCCCCAGACTTGCAGACCGTTTCGCTGCTGTTAATATGTCTGCCGGTCATCCGAACGGTGTTGACCTTACAAACGTTTACAATACACCTTTCCAGATCCAGTGCGGTCAGAATGACGATGCTGTTAAAACACGTAATACCGAATGCGCGCGTTATTGCGAAGTTCTCGACAATCTTCAGGAAACATACGGCGGCGGTTATATCCATAATGTAAACATGCATATCCTTAAAGAACACGGTATTGTTGATAATTCACCCACACATGAGCCGCAGGCGGTCATTTCCAACCCTGTTCAGTGGTTCTACGGAGAAAAGATCGTTCCCACAGCTGTTGATGCGAACGCTATCGGATTCGTCGATCAGTATGAAAGAAACCCGATTCCCGAAAAAGTCGTCTGGAATGTAGGATACAGACCCCAGCTTTGCGATACCGAAACTTTCTATTGGCTCAGAGCTGCAAAGACTGTTACTGAAGGTATTGTTGTTGCTTCTTACGATAAAGAAACCAATACTGTTACAATTGAACAAAACACTGCAAACGGTCCTATCTCAATAATGCTTAACGAAGAAATGGTCGATTTCTTCAGTCCCGTTAAAGTTATCGTTGACGGTGTTGAAACAGAGTATAATGTTACTCCTTCTCTTGATTATATTAATAAGACTATTTCCGAACGCTGCGACTCGAATATGATCTTTGCAGCGGAAATAGTTATAGAATAATTAAATTTTTTTTACGGCTTGACAATGCTTTGTTTCGGTGCTATAATAAATACGATCTTTGCTGATAATTAATAGGAGTGTATAAAATAATGTTCAGCTTTGACGTTGAAAAGTATTTAAACCGTATCGGAGTCAGTGAATCGGTAGCTGATCTGCCTATAAACGGTGAAACATTGTGTCTTCTTCAAAAAGCACATCTTTATTCTGTGCCTTTTGAAAATTTCGATATAATTGACGGCGTTCCTCTTGATCTTAGAACAGAGGCTTTATATAATAAAATAGTAGAAAGAGAACGAGGCGGTATTTTTACGGAGCTTAACGGCTTGTTCGGGGATCTTCTTCGTGCTCTCGGATTCGGAGTTAACGAATATCTTGCGCGAATTCTTTATACGGAAGAGGGCTCTCCGTTAAAACAGCACAGAGTTCTTGAGGTTCAGGCAAGAGACGGCAATTATATATGTGATGTCGGAATCGGAACGGAAAGTCCGAGAATTGCCCTGAAAAAAGAAGAGGGACTTATTCAGTCCGACGGATTTTGTGAATACAGGATCGAAAACGAACCCTTTTTAGGTTGGGTCCTCTGGCAGCGTAAAAAAATGTCGGAATGGAAAAAGATCTATTCTTTTACAGATGAGATACAGCTTTCCGTCGATTTTTTATCCCCGACTTTCTATCTTGAAAAATCACCGGGATCCGCCCTCAATAAGCAGCTCTCCGCAATAATTCGTACAAAAGACGGTCTGATCGTTCTTGAAGACGATGTTTTTAAGGTACATTCTTTAAACCATGAGATAAGAATGTTCCGTGCTGAAAACAAAGAAGACCTTAAATCAAAAATTAAAGAATATTTCGGTATAGACAGAAGGTTAACTTAAAATGTACAATGGTATAATCAATCAATACAGACAGTATTTGAATATAGAAGACGAGTCAAAGATCGTCACCATGAACGAAGGAAGAACGCTCTTCCACAAACTCAGAAATCTTCCCAAGGCTCTCGGTCTTACAAATGCTGATATCTACATAAAATTTGAAGGTCTTAATCCCACCGGTTCTTTCAAGGACCGTGGTATGACGATGGCTGTTACAAAAGCAAACGAACAGGGTTCCGGTGCCGTTATCTGCGCTTCCACCGGCAACACTTCCGCTTCTGCTGCAGCATATGCCGCTGTCGCCGGTATGAAAGCCTTTGTTCTTATCCCCGACCGTAAGATCGCTCTCGGTAAGCTTGCCCAGGCTATTATTTACGGCGCAAAAGTTATCGCTATCGACGGTAACTTTGACGATGCTCTCAATATGGTAATCCAGCTTTCAAAGACCGAGCC
>SVMP01000110.1 GCA_015067385.1 Oscillospiraceae bacterium
CGGGTGTGAGTTGTCCATGAAGTTGCGATAACAACGCCGTCGAGGTCTTCTTTTTCAAACATTTCTTTATAGTTTAAATAACCTGTAGGACGTTTTCCGCAAGCTTCTTCAACCAACTTCGCTGCTTCATCGATTCTGTCCTGATAAAGATCGCAGACCGCAATGACGTCTGCATTGTCGAATGTTGCAATAAGATGTGCATGATGGCGTCCTCTGCCGCCGAGACCGACAACGCCTATTTTAGCTTTTTCCATAAAACAAAACCTCTGTTTCTGATGGTTATTCTGTTTATAATTTAACATATTTATCGGTTTTTGTCAAGTGCGGAAAATATTTAATTGAAAATTATTGACAAAGATTATTTTGTATGTTAAAATAACAATATATCATTTTTTAAGGAGTATACAGTTTATGGAACTTACTTCAAGAGAAAGATTTATAAGAACATATAAACATCAGGAAATTGACAGATTGATTATGATGGACAGCCCCTGGGGCGGCACTCTTGCACGTTGGCACGAAGAAGGACTTCCGAAGGATATTCCTTGGGATCAGTATTTCGGTTTTGACCGTGCGGTCGGCTTGGGCGCAGATATTACTCCTCGTTTTGAAAGCAAAGTCATAGAGGAGACCGACAGGTATGTTATTCATACAACAAACTGGGGTGCTACTCTCAAATCGTTCAAACATCTTGATTCTACCCCCGAATTCCTCGATTTTTTTATTTCCAACCCTGAGAATTGGGAAATTGCGAAAGCAAGAATGACTCCTACCGATGACAGAATCAACTGGGATTGGCTTGAAAAAGAATACCCCAAATATACAGCAAACGGTGATTTCCGCACGCTCGGCTTCTGGTTCGGTTTTGACGTTACACATTCCTGGGCATCCGGTACAGAAAACGTTCTTGTCGGTATGTACGAAGATCCGGAATGGATAAAAGATATGATAGGTCATTATCTTGACATGAGCCTTGCTCTTTACGATAAGGTTCTTGCGAAGGGTTACAAGTTTGACGGTATCAACTGGCCCGATGATATGGGTTACAAAAACTCCACCTTCTTCTCTCTTGAAATGTACAGAGACATAATTAAACCTTTCCAGAAAAAAGCTTGTGACTGGGCTCATGAACGCGGAATGTTTGTTGAACTTCATTCCTGCGGCTATGTTGAACCGTTCATTCCCGATTTTATCGAGATCGGTATCGACTGCCTTAACCCCATTGAAGTTAAAGCAGGCATGGATCCCATAAAACTCAAGAAGCTTTACGGCGATAAGATCGCTTTCCGCGGCGGCATCAATGCTGTTCTTTGGTCCGATACAGAGGCGATAACCGCAGAAATGGAAAGAGTTATTCCCGTAATGAAAGAGGGCAGCGGTTACATCTTCTCGTCTGACCACTCTATTCCGAACTCGGTAAGCTTTGAAAACTTCAAGGCAATTTCCGATCTTGCACATAAACTTGGTAAATATTAATTGATACAAGGAGCGTAAATCATGCTTATAGGTACAGATATAGGTACTTCGGGTACCAAAACAGTTCTTTTTGACCTGAACGGTAACGCTGTTGCGTCCGATACTCAGGAATATCCTCTTTATCAGCCTCAAAACGGTTGGGCTGAACAGGATCCTCAGGATTGGTGGAATGCCGTTGCTGTTTCCATTAAAAATGTTATTGCAAAAAGCGGTGTAAATGCATCAGAGATCAAGGGTATCGGTCTTTCCGGACAGATGCACGGTCTTGTTATGCTTGATAAGGACGATAAGGTCCTTCGCCGTTCCATTATCTGGTGCGACCAGAGAACACAGAAGGAATGCGACGAGATCACTTCTGTTGTCGGCAAAGAAAAACTCATTGAAATAACTGCTAATCCTGCTCTTACAGGCTTTACTGCGTCCAAACTCCGTTGGGTAATGAACAACGAGCCCGATGTCTTTGCAAAATGCACTAAGGTAATGCTTCCGAAAGACTATATTCGTTACATGCTTACTGGCGAATTTGCAACCGAGGTTTCCGATGCTTCCGGTATGCAGTTTATGGATATCAAAAACCGTTGCTGGTCGAAAGAACTTCTCGATATTCTCGGAATCGATATCGGTCTTCTTCCGAAAATGTACGAAAGCTATGAGATCAGTGGTAAAGTTAATAAATATGCTTCCGAGCTTACCGGTCTTTGCGTAGGTACACCTGTTGCAGGCGGTGCAGGCGACCAGGCAGCTTGCGCTGTAGGTAACGGCATTGTTAAGAGCGGTGTTGTTTCTTCTACTATCGGTACATCCGGCGTTGTTTTCGCTCATGCCGAAAAACCTGCGATCGATCCGCTGGGCAGAGTTCATACGTTCTGTCACGCTGTACCCGGTGCATGGCATATGATGGGCGTTACTCAGGCTGCAGGTCTTTCTCTTAAATGGTTCAGAGACAATTTCTGCGCAGAAGAAATGGCAGAAGCTGAAAAACAGGGTATCGATCCGTATATCATTATGGATAAAATGGCTGAAGATACAGGCATTTCCGCTCATAACCTCATTTATCTTCCCTATCTTATGGGCGAAAGAACTCCGCATCTCGACGCTGACTGCCGCGGTGTATTCTTCGGTCTTTCCGCTATTCACACTAAAGCTGATATGATCCGCGCTATACTCGAAGGCGTTTGCTATTCTCTTACCGACTGCATGGATATTATTCGTGAAATGGGTGTTGACGCTTCTGCTGTAAGAGTTTCGGGCGGCGGCGGTAAATCTCCTCTCTGGAGACAGATGCAGGCAGATATGTTTGACTGCGGCGTTCAGGTCCTTTCCTCTTCCGAAGGCGGCGCTCTCGGTGTTGCTCTTCTTGCAGGCGTTGGCACAGGCGTTTGGTCTTCTGTTCCCGAAGCTTGCGATGCTACAATTAAAGTTAAGAAAACATACGATCCCATCGCCGACAATGCAAAAGTTTACGCTAAAAATCACGTTCTTTACAAACAGCTTTATACTTCTCTTAAAGACTGCTTCAAGATGATATAACATGAGTGAAAACAGTATTTCACGAGGACGTTTTATAGTTTTTGAAGGACTTGACGGTTCGGGTAAATCAACGCAGATGAATCTTCTTTGCGAACGTCTTCAGCGTGAAGGCAGAAAGGTATATCGAACCGCAGAACCTACGGAATTGACAACGGGAGGTCTCATCAGAGATGCTCTTGCAGGTAATTACGTCCGTACCCCCGAAGAACTTTCCGCCCTTTTCCTTTCAGACAGAATAGCTCACAATGTTAATTCTCAAAACGGAATAATCAAGCTTTTGAATGACGGTTATGATGTCGTTTGTGATCGCTATTATTATTCGTCATTTGCCTATCAGGGAATGGACAGCGATCTTGATTGGGTCATGGCTATGAACGTAAACTGTCCGACTGTAACAAAACCGGATGTTTGCTTCTTTATTGATGTTCCGTCTGATGTTTGCAAGGGCAGGGTCGATAAAAGAGGGGCTTTCCTTGAAATATTCGAGAGAGAAGAGGGGACTCTTGCCCGTATAAGAAAAAAATACTTAGAAGTTTTTGAAAGACTTAAGGATGATAATATAATTATTATCGAATCTGTCGGCGCTCCGGAAGAAGTTGCCGAAAAGGTCTATGCAAAAGTTCCTGAAGTTAAATAATGGAGTTCATATGGAAACGATGACAGATATTTATTCCGGTCTGTCCGGAACTGCAAGGGCAGACTGTTGGAAATGCTTCCGTCAGCTTTCAATGGCTGTTATCTACGAGAAAAAGGGTGTTTTGTTTGAACATTCTGCAGAACTTAAAAGTTTTGCTTCCGCCTTCAATACTGCAAGCGGAACAGATCATTTTGATGTTTCTGCTTCCGATGAGGAATTTCTCTCTCTTCTTATCGATGAACTTGAAGAAATAAAAAGCAGAGGTCGTGTCTGCGACTGACCGCATCGCCGTGTTTGCCACAAAAAAGTGGCAGATGCGGCGAATTTTTTTATCCGAAGATATTGACAAAATTGACAGATTTGTATATAATATAAAGATGAAAACGTGTTTATTTTTTCAGAAACGGAGGTTGACAAAAATGCTTCCTTTTGTCGTTATAACAGCATTTTTGCTGATTGCCGTTGTTGTCTATATCCTTTCTGTTCCAAGAGCATTTACCGTTCGAAAGTATACGGTAAAGACAGATAAGTTTTCGGGACATGTAAAAACCGTTCACATATCGGATCTTCATAATGTTATGTGGGGTGACGGTCAACGTGAGCTGCTTGAAAAGATCGATGAATATTCTCCCGATATTGCCTTTTTTACAGGTGATATAGCAGACGAATATTCTGATATTTCGCCTGCCGTCCTTATGTTGAAAGAAATGCAGAAGCGCTGTCAATGCTTTTATGTTGCAGGCAATCATGAAAGAAAACTTTCAGATCCATCGTATTTTAAGGATACGGTCCGTTCTCTCAACATTTCCGTTCTTGAAGCTGATAAAGAGCAGATAACCGTTAACGGTTGCGATATTACGGTTTGCGGTATCGATGACCCTCGTTTTTACTCAACCGAAGAAGATTATTCTGATGAATGGATCTCCGATGTTGAAAAATGTGCGAAAGGCAATACGGATTTTACTGTTTTTCTTTCACACAGACCGGAAAAGGCGGAGTTTTACGCCGAAAACGGATTTGATCTTGTACTTTGCGGACATGCTCACGGCGGTCAGATACGTATACCGGGGATATTTAACGGAATTTATGCTCCTCATCAGGGACTTTTTCCGAAATATGCAGGCGGACGTTACGATTTTGAAAAAACGACCGTTATTGTCAGCAGAGGACTGAAAAAAAATTGGCTGCCTCGAACGTTTAATCCGCCCGAACTCGTTTTTATTGATATAATTGGTGAACAATGAAATTGTTAACGAAAAAAGAAAAACTTGAAATACATAAGCTTTTGCTTGAACTGTATCCGCACAGACGCTGTGCACTCGAATATTCTACTCCGTTCGAACTTCTTGTTGCCTCTCGTCTTTCGGCGCAATGTACGGACGTGAGGGTCAATATCGTTACGGAAGAGCTGTTTAAAAAATACAGTAAGCCGGAAGATTTTGCAGAGCTTTCCGTAAAACAGTTGGAACCGATGATACGTTCGTGCGGTCTCGGAAATACGAAGGCAAGAGATATAATTGCCGCTTCGAAAAAGGTAATTGAACTTGGCGGTATCCCCGATACGATGGACGGAATGTTGTCTATTCCTGGAATAGGCAGAAAGATCGCCAATCTTCTTCTCGGTGAGATTTTCGAACAGCCCGGTGTCATAATAGTTGATACACATTGCATCCGTCTTGCAAACAGAATGGGCTTTGTTTCCGAGAAAGACCCTAAAAAGATCGAAACGGAGCTTCGCAAAGTCATACCTCCCGATGAAAGTCTTGATTTTTGTCACGCCATAGTTTTTCACGGCAGACAGGTATGCTCGGCAAGAAATCCCGATTGTGAAAATTGTCGCTTGAGCGGATTATGTAAAAAATATATACCAGAATGATAAAAGGAGACGACCGATATGTTCTATAATTATAATAAGATGAACGAAATAATCAACAGAGCAACAAATAGACTGAATCGTAAAGTTTATACAAATCTTGCTGAACTTTCCGGTGTCGGTTATGTTACAAACGAGCCTGTTCCTTTTAATGAAAAAACAACCGGTACTAAGATCGAAGTCAAAGAAGGTATAAAATGGGGTGAACTTTGGGACTGTGCCTGGTTTTATCTTGAAGGTCAGATACCCGAAGGAACTGACCTGAAAAACGTTGTTCTTCTTCTCGATGTTTCGGGCGAAGGCTGCGTGTTTGATGAAAACGGTTGTCCCGTAAGAGGTATCACGAATGTTGATTCGGGCTTTGACTATTCGCTCGGCAGACCCGGTAAGATGGTTGTTGAACTTGATAAGGCAAATGTTGTTGACGGCAAAGTTTCTCTTTGGATCGACTGTGCAATGAACGATCTTTTCGGCAATTATTGCGGCGACGGCAAGATCAAAAAACTTCGTATTGCTGCCGTAAACGACGATGCAAGAAAACTTCTTTACGACTTTTCAGTTCTCAGCACACTCGAAAAAGAACTTGATAATGCTGATCCGAGAAAAATCTCTATTGTTTACGCTCTTTACGAAGCCGCTTCCGTGCTCGGTAACGGCATAGATGATGTGTCTGTTAAAAAGGCGATAAAAATACTTGCTCCCGAACTTAAAAAGAAAGGCGGAGATCCTTCTTTCTCAATGACAGCTATCGGTCATGCTCATATCGACCTTGCATGGCTCTGGCCTATCCGTGAAACGAAGAGAAAGGGCGCAAGAACCTTCTCTACCGCACTTGCCAATATGGAGATTTATCCCGATTATATTTTCGGCGCTTCTCAGCCTCAGCTTTATCTCTGGATAAAACAGCTTTATCCCGAACTTTATGCTAAGATCAAAGAAAAGATCGCTGAAGGAAGATGGGAAGCTCAGGGTGCAATGTGGGTTGAAGCCGACACAAACGTTTCTTCCGGCGAAGCTCTTGTAAGACAAGTTCTTTACGGTAAACGTTTTTATCGTGATGAATTCGGTAAGGATGTTAAATCTCTCTGGCTTCCCGACGTATTCGGTTACAGCGCTGCACTTCCGCAGATCCTCAAAAAAGCAGGCGTTGACTATTTTATGACTATCAAGCTCTCATGGAGCGAACATAATAAATTCCCGCATCATACATTTACATGGCAGGGTATTGACGGATCTTCTGTTCTTGCTCATATGCCTCCCGAGGGTACTTATAACAGTGGTGCTACTCCTCACAGTATCAAAGAAGCAGAACGTAATTACTGTGAAAAAGGCGTTTGTCCCGAGGCGCTTCTCCTCTTCGGTATCGGTGACGGTGGCGGCGGTCCCGGTGAAGAACATCTCGAAAAACTTGACAGAGAAAAGAATCTCGCAGGTTTGCCTCCCGTTAAACAGGGTTTATCCGAAGATTTCTTCAAACGTATAGAAAAGAAACAGACTAAATATCCCGTTTGGAGCGGTGAGCTTTATCTTGAAAAACATCAGGGCACATACACAACTCAGGCACGCAACAAATATTATAACCGTAAATGCGAATTTGCCCTTGCAGAACTCGAATTTGCTTCCCTGCTTGCAGGTAATTATCCTAAAGCCGAGCTTGACGAAATGTGGCAGGAAGTTCTTCTT
>SVMP01000111.1 GCA_015067385.1 Oscillospiraceae bacterium
AGTGGAATGGCAAAACGACAGAAAATGTTATTGAACCGCCTAAGGAACATACACAGCGAGAACAAGAACGTCTTATTCTTATGCTGCACTGCATGACCTATCTCGTGCGACACTATGCCAGCTGCCGCAATCGAAGACTGCTCACACACGTCGTCGGACATAATAATAATCTCCTTATTAATAATTTTATGTAACTTAGGTCCGTCCGTAAAACAAACGGACCTATTATTTACTGTGCAGGGGTCGAAGGATCGGCTTCACCTGTTGAATAGAATGGATAAAGCGCAGGATCCGAATATTTTCGCTGACCGCTCTCATCAAAAAGATCAGGGTAAAGTTCGTTTAAAGTTGTACCTTCTACAATTATCTTGCCGCCTGTAATATTAAAAATCTGACGGGAAAGTTCAACATCTTTTTCATGATTAAGCTTTGTTTCAAGATCTTTTGGTGATATGAGTGCAGCGGGAAGAGATGCACCTTCATACGTTTCATCATCTGTGTTACCCAGGGAGAATTTTGCGGAATAATAATGTGCGCCGTCAATTCCGTGAAGGGAACAGATACAGTTTTTATATTTTGACTTTGTGCTGTTGGGAAGAGTCGGATATTCTCCTTCGGGCACCATATAAGTGTAGACGGGAAGCGTCTGACTGTTATAAAGTATCTGTGTATTTGACAAAGGAGGACAAATATATTCAGAGTCTCCGGTACGGATATAAACATACGGATAACTACGCATTATATCTCTGAAAGTTGCAAGTTTTGCACTCGGACAATATTCGCAGGCGATCTGTCCCGATTCAGAACATATATAAAGTTGATGATGAACATCGCATGTTTCGGTCGGTTGTGTACCGCTTTTGAATTTACCTGTTTTAACTGTTGAGGAACCTGATGGGTCTGAGGAGCAATAAGGTCCCGGAAGTTTTCCGCTGACGGAACAATATGAAGAAGTTACAATACCATCCGGGACAACAAATTCAGCCTCTGTTATTCCCCTATTTTCATGAACAAACTTCATAACCTCATGCCACATACGGATATGCTCTGTGTTTTCTGTCGTACCGTATGTGCTCTTATCGTATCCCCACCAAATACCTGCAAGATAATACGGGGTATAGCCAATAAACCAACGGTCGTTAAACGATGAAGTCGTACCCGATTTTCCTGCGGTATCGATAAAAATACCTTCATCGGAATTATAAAGGTTTGCAACCGCACTCGAACCGACGGTTACGGCACGTTGCAGAATGTCCGTTATAAGATATGCAGTCTGAGGAGTGAAAACGATCGAACGGTCCACATCGTTTTCAAGAATGATCTTTCCGTCGTATGTTTCTACACGAGTTACACATCTTGAAGCCGAATAAATACCGGCATTGGCAAAAACAGTATACGCAGAGACCATTTCCTGAACAGTAACACCGTAGGTCAATGATCCGACGCTTAACGGCGCGGTATTCATGTCGGCATCAACAAGACTGGAAAGACCGAGCATATTTTTTGCAAAGTTAAAGCTGTCTTCAACACCTACGAGGTTAAGAACTCTCGCAGAAGGAGCGTTGTAGGAGTTTGAAAGTGCGATCTTAATATCTACGGTTCCTCTGTATTTTCTGTCATAGTTAAGAGGCCAACTGTTATAAGATGTATAGATAAGAGTTGAAAGATCGTACTGTTCTGCAATATCGAAACTTGTATACTCTTCATATTTCGTTTTACCGTCAATATTGATCTGAATGGGAGCATCATCAATTGCGGTAGCCGCTGTAATGAGATTCTGCTCTATAGCAGGACCGTAAACGGTAAGCGGTTTAATGGACGAACCGGGCTGACGTTTTGACATAGTAACTCGGTTAAGGCCCAACGCTTCTTTCTTCTCACCTCGACCGCCTATAATGGCAAGCACGTTGCCTGTTTTGGGGTCCTCAAGCAAGAAAGCAACCTCCTGTTTAGGAGCATCGGATTCAAGAGAAGCAAGATAATCTGCTTCTTCGGTATAGAAGTTTTCCTCGTTAGAAAAATAATCTTCGCAGAATTGTTGAACAACAGGATCTACCGTAGTGTAGATACGAAGACCCGAGGTATATATATAATCGATAGCATATGAACGAGTATATCCCTTTTGAACCATAAGTTCTTCGATAAGCCATTCAAATACAAGGTCTGTAAAATAAGACTGAACACCTGAAGATGAACCGGTGGAAGAAGCATTTCTGCCTATGAGAACGATTTCCTGATTTCTCGCAGCATCATACTCTTCTTTTGTCAACATTTTCTGATCGTACATTTCATATAAGATATGAAGACGTCTTTCTTTGTTGTTATCAAGGCTTATATAAGGATTATAATAGGAAGGCCAGTTTGTAACAGCTACAATGGTTGCGCATTCTGCTGCAGTCAGATCTTTAGGTTCTTTTCCGAAATAAGATTTGGCTGCGGTATAAATACCTTCATATTGATAACCGAAGTTTACTGTATTAAGATAATATTCCAGTATTTGATCTTTATTGTATTTTCTTTCAATATAATAAGCACGTAGTATTTCTTTAAATTTACGCTGAATACCTGCGGCACCCTGAACAGCATTATCTTTTGTTATAACCTTTATTAGCTGCTGTGTCAATGTTGAACCGCCGGCACCTATTTCAGACCTGCCAAGAACACGGTCGATAACGTAACGGATCGTCGCTTTTACAGTAGTAATAAGGTCAACACCGTTATGTTCATAGAAACGTTTATCCTCAATAGCAATGGTTGCATCAAGAAGATCCTGCGGCATATCGTTTATTGATACCCAAACGCGATTCGCATTACTGTAAAGCTCTTCGTAAACAACTATCTCTCCCGATGGATCGGTAGCAAGGATCTGAGAGGTATAGTCTATTTCAAGATTTGCGAGTTTGGCATCGAGTTCGGGGTCGGAGAAGGAATAGATCAAAGTAACACCCAAACCAACGCCGAGAACAGCAAAGACACCGCCCGTAAGTATCCAAAAGAAAATAAATGACCAAAGTCCACCAAGCAAGCGAACAAAAAACGGTTTTTTCTTTCTGTATTTATCAGGATTTTTTTCCCAAAGCGGTCTGTCGTCCTCAACGACCTCAACACTGCTCTTTTTTTTCTTTTTAACAACAGGAGACTTATCAGAAACCGAAGGTTGATCCGGAACCGTCAAGGAAACGGGGGCTTCTTCGTTTGCAGCCTCCCCTTCTGTTTGATCTTCCTTTTCAGGTATTAATTCTTCTGCATGTTCGGATTCAAGACGAGCTCTGCGGAGTGCTCTGGGGCCTAATGAGGAGACGGCATCCGTAGAAGAAGATACATCATCAGATAAATTATCTTCATTGTTCAACGGCGCTTTTGCATCCTGAGGCTCTGTAGCAGAAGAAGCTTTTTCGTCCGAAAAAGAATAGGCATAATAATCTCTTGAGAATTCGTCCCGATAATCTTCAAAGTCATCACCGGAACGAGAGTTTTCAATCAAACCATTCTCAGAATCCGACTTATCTTTAAGCTCATCGGAAGAAGGCATCTCAATATTATTGTAATTAAGATCGGACGATTCCGCAAATTTGTTCTCGTTTGATTGAGAAATATTCGAGTTATCGTGTACGGTACTGTTTTCAGAATTACTGTTCGGAGTTTTAACAACAGGTTGTTTTTTACCAAACAGAGAACGAAAATTATCCGCTATTTCCGATAAAACTGTTTTATCGGTTTTTTTTCCATGTTTTCCTATGTTTCTCATTATTCTTTCGTTGATCAATCATTATAATGTTTCTTTACCGCTTAAGAAAAATTAACGGTAAACCTATACATAATATATTATAACTCATTTCTTCGAATTTTTCAAGTACCTTTTTGATAATATTTTAAATTTACACAAATTACCGAATCTCTGTTTCATTTCAACCTATTAATTATTAAAAAAGCCTAATTCCGATGTAAAACATGTGTAATAAACAAATAAATTGATTAAGCATTTTCCTCAACTGAATTAACTTCATCATTAAGCCCGAAACTTACAAACAACGCTTTATTAACATCTGACATTTTGTTTTCATTAAGATGTCCCATACGTTCTTTCAGCCGTTGCTTGTCTATCGTTCTTATTTGTTCAAGAAGAATGATGGAATCTTTTGCAAGCCCATACTCCCTTGCATCAACTTCAATATGTGTGGGCAAATGCGATTTGTTAAGTTTGCTTGTTATAGCCGCAGCAATAACAGTCGGACTGTGTCTGTTGCCTATATCGTTTTGAACAATAAGTACAGGCCGTATCCCACCCTGTTCCGATCCTACAACGGGAGAAAGATCCGCATAATAAATATCGCCCCGTTTTATCGATGACATATAAAAACCACCTTTATAATGCTAAAAGTTCTGTTTTTAAAATGCCGTTTTTGACAAAAATTATTCATTTGCATACGCAAAAACAATATAATTGTTTAACATTGACAAAAATATAATCACATATAGCCGTCGGTTTGTTAATAATTGTCTGAATTTACATCTTGACAAAAAATCTTTTTTAGTGTAAAATACAATCAAAGAGAAATCTTCTCTTGAAATCTAAAAGGAGTGAAAATCTCATGAAAAAAATTCTCGTAGCAGTTGTAACTGTTGCAATGATGATCTCCCTTATGGTTCCCGCATTTGCAGAAGTTTATGCAGGCGAAGGCGAAATCATTCCCGAACTCATCAAAGTTCCCATGGCTACATCCAAACCCGTTATTGACGGTGTTATCGAAGAAGCTTTCTGGGGCGAATCTTTCATCACCGCTAACGGTACTTCCCGTGCTGATGAATCCGCTTTTATCAACCCTGACGATGGTTCTTACCTCGATCACGAAGCTGCTCCCTATGCAAACTCTGAATTCTTCTTCAGATGGGATGAACAGTACATTTACATGGCTGTTAAAGTAAGCAAACCTTACGAATCCGCTGTTGATGAATACGCAGCTTGGGGTGCTGACACTGACGGTATCCAGGTTTACTTTGGTCTCGATGACGGCGACGGCGACATGTACAATGACCCCCACTGCCAGTTCTGGGTCAACTCCAACGCAGAATGCACTGAAGCTTATGCTCAGGTATTCGAACAGTCCATGCCCGACGCTGCTGACAACGCAACTGCATCTGATCTTATGCTCGCAGCTGTAGCTCAGGACGGTCTTTACACCATCTACGAAGTAGCTCTTCCCCTTTCCGAAGCTCTCGGTTCTGAAGGCGCTCTCAATGATGAATACCTCTTCTCTCTCGCATTCTTCTTTGGTGGCGGTACATACGGCTACCAGGTAGGTCAGTCTGTTTTCTGGGCAGAAAAAACTCCCCTTAACAGCCCGATGCTCGTTTTCTCTGAAGCTCTCGCAGTTGAAGAAGAACCCGAAGCTACTGAACCCGAAGTAACCGAACCCGAAGTAACCGAACCTGAAGTAACCGAACCCGAAGTTACTGAACCCGAAGTTACTGAACCCGAAGTTACTGAAGAACCCGAAGTTACTCCCGCTCCTTCCAACCCCTCTACTGCTGACGTAAGCGTTCTCTTCTACGCTCTCGCAGCTATCTCCGCTATCGGCGGCATCTCTGTTTTCAAGAGAAAATAATCAGTAGATAATTGGTTTCAAAGGTATAGCTTCGGCTATACCTTTGATTTTTAAATCACATAAGGTATCAAGGATTTCAATCTAATTAAGGAGTAGTACATTATGAAAAAATTACTTATATCCCTTGTAACATTTGCAATGATGCTTTCTTTGATGGTTCCTGCTTTTGCAGAAGTATACGCAGGTGCTGATGAAGTTATCCCCGAACTTATTAAAGTTCCTCAGGCTACAAAAAAACCCGTTATCGACGGCTTTATTGAAGAATCTTTCTGGGGAGAACCCCTTATCGTTGCTAAAGCAACCTCTCGTGCCGAATCTGATCTTTTCATTCACCCCAGAGACGGTTCCTACCCCGATCTTCCCCATGCATTATCCGCTGACTCTGAAGCTTATTTCAGATGGGATGCTGACAATCTTTACATTGCTTTAAAAGTTAAGAAAGTTTACGAATCCGAAGTTGACGAAAAAGCTCTTTGGAGATCCGGTGTTGACTGTGGTCAGTTCTACATTGGTTCCGCAGATGGTACAAAGCACATTGGTTGGGGTCTTAACTCTAATCAGGACTGCCTTGACACCTATGTATGGGTATTTGAACAGGACCTTCCCAATGCAGCTGATACTACAACCTGCGAAGAAGGTATAACCTCTCTTATCGGCACCGATGATACTTACACTTATTATGAAATGGCTATGCCCCTTTCTGACTGTCTCGGCGCTGAAGGTAAACTTGACGACAGCTATCTCTTCTCTTACGCTCTCTTCCTTCTTGGAACACATGGCTATCAGGTAGGTCAGGCTGTATTCAATGCAGATAAAACAACTGTTAACTCTCCGTTGCTCGTTTTTGCTGAAGCTCTTACAGAAGAACCCGCTGAAGAACCTGAAGTTACTGAAGAGCCCGAAGTTACCGAAGAACCTGAAGTTACTGAAGAACCCGAAGTAACCGAAGAACCCGAAGTTACTCCCGCTCCTTCCAACCCCTCTACCGCTGACGTAAGCGTTCTCTTCTATGCTCTCGCAGCTATTTCCGCTATCGGCGGCATCTCTGTTTTCAAGAGAAAATAATCAGTAGATAATTCTACATACAAAAAGGTATAGCTTCGGCTATGCATCTTTAGCGAAGAAAACACGAACACCACCAAGAAAATCTCTTTGGTGGTGTTTTTCTGTCGGTGGAAACTTACGAAAGGCTCCCTCTGGGAGGGAGCTGGCGCCGCAGGCGACTGAGGGAGAGAGCGTTACAAAAGAATCAATCTAAACTTTAAGTCACGCAGGCTCCTTCCACCACTTCGTGGTCTCCCCTTCCTCTCGGAGGAAGGCTTTTGCGCGCTGTTCCTCTGCGGATAGTGGGTTCGGGCTTCTGCCCGATATTGTCCCAACGTGAGCGCAGG
>SVMP01000112.1 GCA_015067385.1 Oscillospiraceae bacterium
CTTCACTTTTATCTTCTCCTATATTCCGATGTACGGAGCCCAGATTGCTTTCCGCGATTTTAACCCCGGTCTTGGATATCTCGGAAGCGAGTGGGTCTGGTTCAAACATTTCCTCCGTTTTTTCAGTCTAATGAAAAAAGGAGATGTTCAGCCGTGAAAAAAATTATTTCAGTATTTATTTTTGTTTTAACATTCACGCTCACTGCGTGTTCTTCCGTTACGACCGAAAACAGACCCGACGACTTTTCTTTTTCGCTCGTCTGGAATACTTACGGAATCAGCTACTACAACAGCGCAAGCGGTTCTCTTGTTAAAACAACGGATGCGACGAACCCCGAAGATTATATAACATCTTTGCGCCTGACGTCCGAACAGCTCGATGCGATATATGCAAAGATCGCAGCTCTCAATATGGAAAAATATCCAGATAAATACGATCCGTTTAACAACATGATGTCCGAACCGTCGCAAACGATCATTCTCACCTGCGGCGACAAAAGCATCGCTTGCGAGCGTATTTGTTTGGGTTATGAATCTGACAATAAAAAGGGTCAGAATTTCCTTGATACCGTTAAATTTATCGTTGATATTTTAACATCCACCGAAGAATGGCAGGCTCTGCCCGAATACGAATTTTATTATGACTAATATTTTTGAAAGATTTTCTTTCAAAAAAGGTGAAAGGGAGGTTTACAATGGAGAACGAATTTGAGGAACGCCTCTTATCCGCAAGAACCTTGCGTGATGACGACACGGAGGTTTCGCTTCGTCCGAAAACTTTTGACGGCTATATCGGTCAGGAAAAAGTTAAAGAAAACCTTAAAATATTTATCGAAGCGGCAAAACAGCGTGGCGAATCGCTCGACCATGTCCTGCTTTACGGCCCTCCCGGTCTCGGCAAAACCACTCTTTCAAACATCATTGCGACCGAAATGGGTGTCTCTATCCGTGTAACATCAGGTCCTGCGCTTGAAAAAACAGGCGACCTTGTCGCTCTGCTTACAAACCTGCAGGACGGCGACATTCTGTTTATCGACGAGATCCACCGCCTTTCACGCACCGTTGAAGAAGTCCTTTATCCTGCGATGGAGGATTTTGAGTTCGACATAATTCTCGGTAAAGGCCCGTCCGCACGCTCCATTCGCTTCAATCTTCCGAGATTTACGCTTATCGGCGCTACGACACGTTCCGGTCAGCTCGCAACTCCGTTCCGTGACCGCTTCGGCGTTCTTTTCCGCCTTGAGCTTTACACACCCAAGGAGCTTGCGATAATCGTTACCAACTCCGCAAAAATTCTCAATATCGAAATAACGCCCGAAGGCGCTTACGAGATCGCCTCACGTTCAAGAGGTACGCCCCGAATCGCAAACCGACTTCTCCGTCGTATCCGTGACTTTGCGCAGATCCTCGGTGACGGCGTTATCAACGAAGAACTCGCACGTGAATCTCTCGACCGCATGGAGATCGACCATCTCGGCCTCGATTCCGTTGACAGACGTCTCCTTACCGCCATCATCAAAAGCTTTAACGGCGGTCCTGTCGGTCTCGAAACGCTTGCCGCACTTGTCGGCGAAGAAAGCATCACTATCGAGGACGTTTACGAGCCGTTCCTTCTTCAGCTCGGCTTTATTAACAGAACGCCCCGCGGCAGATGCGTCACCCCAGCCGCTTACACACATCTCGGCTACACTCCGCCGCAAAATTGCGATTGCCCCACGGAAACTTCGCTTTTTTAAGTAAATAACAGAGCAGATATTGGCTTTAAACCTTTATCTGCTGTTTTTTTTACTGTTGATCGTCGAGCAAGAGGAGATTATGCAAAAATTTATGAATAATGTATATTGACATAAAAAGGCTGATGTGTTATAATAATAGTGTAAACAGTTATTGCTCATCGAAAACTGTAAAATTAAATAGGAGGTCTTGACTGACATGAAAAAAGTAACGTATTTACTCGTTGTTTTGTTTGTTTTTACGCTCATTGCCGGATGTTCAAAACCCCCTGAAGATATTTTGAATACGGGTTATGATGTTACGGTAACGAAAATCGACGAAGTGAATCAAACAGTTTATGTTACCGATAACGAAGGAAAGCTTGAAGATGAATTTGCGATAGACTGCAGTGATCTGGCAGGCGCCGGGCAGATGATCTATGTGAATTACAAAACCAAGCATTTGTCTAACATTAAACTGAAAGATTTAAAGGTCGGCGACAGTCTCATTTTAAGCGTGTACGACAGTCAGCTTGAACAAAGCTCGAACGGTCCGATCAGGGTCGAGCAGATCCAGCTCGGAACGCAGAGATCATAACATAGCTTATTCCTATTGATTTTTCATAGGTCCCAACTTTAGGCAGCACCCCCGATGCGAATTTTCGCATCGGGGGTGCTTACTGTTTATGAAAAATATTAAGTTAATTCGCTTTATGAAGCTTAAAGAGTTTCAAAATATCTTTCTTCCATCGGCAGCCACTCGTTTTTGAAGCGTTCCAAAAGCCTTGGGTTTCGCTGTTCGAGCCTGCGGAGCTGTTCGTCCTTTGAAATTTTCAATATTCTTTTAACGTCATACACGTCGCCGAATGTCCTATGCAGGCAGTAAACGCCCTCAATGAGCGTTATCGGCTTGTGTTCAACCTTTATTTTTTCGCCCAAAGTCATCGTCGAACAGTCGAATTTTCGTATAAGAAACGGCTTGTCGGTATGCAAATTGTCGATTATCTCGGCTTTCAGGCGTTCGTAATCGATATTTCCGCCGATCTCGGCAAGCCTTTCGGGTGTTTTTCTTTCGGGCGGCAGAAAATAGTCGTCGGCGTGGAAAACGTTGCAGTCGTAGACCTCTGCGAAAATTTTCGAGAGAGTCGTCTTGCCCGAAGCCGCCATGCCGTCTATTGCGATCGAAACAGAGCCTTTCTTTTTCAGACATTCGTCCGTTTCAATGAAAAGATCGATAAACTGCGCATATTTTTTCTTGACGATACGGTAATGCGGAGCGTATTTTTCTCGGTATATCTCGCTGTGAGACATCGCAGGATAGCCCATCGCCTTGTATTTTTCTAAAAAAGCGATATTTTCTTCGCTTGTTTTCAGCGGTTCGAGCAGTTTTTCAAATTCCTCGATGCCGCCCGTGTCTGCGTTTGCGGAAAGCGTAAAGATCTTATTTAACGTCTCTGCGGAAAGGCGATCTTTGACTGCCGCCAGATGTGCCCTCACAAAATCACCGCCGATATCCTCGGTGATCTCACGGCTTTCGTCTGCTTCAACCGCTTCAAGCTCTTCTTTGAGCCGCAAAAGGCTTTGATTTTCGTCTTTTATCATATGTCCTGCCCCGAATACCCTTTGAAAAAGCAGCTTAACGGAGTCGCTAAGCTGCATTTCGGGATATTTTGACAGGTGAAGTGTCAATATTTCCATTAGTTATTCTTTGTGTAGTTAAGAAGACCGCCTGCAAGAAGGATATTTGCCTGACGTTCGCTTCTGTCGCAGACAAGCTCGATCTTGAGATTTTTCGTCTTGTCGTAAATGAAGATCTGTTCGCCTGCTTCAAGTTCCTTGCGGACGTCTTTGAGACAGAGAACGTCGCCTTCTTCGATAAGATCGTAATCCTGCGGATTTTTGAAGGTGAGGGGGAGAATGCCGGAGTTGATGAGGTTAGCCTTGTGGATTCTTGCGAAGCTCTTTGCGATAACTGCTTTAACGCCGAGCCAGAGGGGAACGAGCGCCGCATGTTCACGTGAAGAGCCCTGACCGTAGTTCTCGCCGCCGATGATAAATCCGCCTGCGGAGAGTTTTGCTCTGTTGGGGAACGCCTTGTCGCAAACCTCGAAGCAATACTGAGAAAGGTGAGGAATGTTTGAACGGTAGGGGAGGATCTTCGCGCCTGCGGGCATGATGTGGTCGGTGGTGATGTTGTCGCCAACCTTAAGAAGCGCGGGCTTCTCGATAGTTGCGGGGAGCGCTTCGCCTACGGGGAACGGTTTGATGTTCGGTCCGCGAAGAACTTCGACATCGTTGCCCTCTTCTGCGGGAGCAATTATCATATTATCGTTAATGGTGAATTTTTCAGGGTTTTCAACGGAAAGGTCAACATCGAGGGTCATCGGGTCTGTAAATACGCCCTTGAGTGCGCTCGCTGCTGCTGTTTCGGGAGAAACGAGGTAGATCTGACCGTCAGCAGTACCGCTTCTGCCTTCGAAGTTTCTGTTGAATGTACGAAGAGAGATGCCTGCGCTGTTCGGGGACTGACCCATACCGATACAGGGACCGCACGCACATTCGAGGATTCTTGCGCCTGCGCAGATGATGTCGGAAAGTGCGCCGGAATCAGCCATCATGCCGAATACCTGCTTGGAGCCGGGAGAAACGGTCATGGAAACGTTGTCCGCAACGGTGTTGCCCTTGAGGATCTGAGCGATCTTCATCATGTCGGTGTAAGAGGAGTTTGTGCAGGAGCCTGCGCAGACCTGATCGATCTTCATGCCTGCAAGCTCGGAAACAGCGACAACCTTATCGGGACTGTGGGGACAAGCTGCGAGGGGAACGAGAGTTGAAAGGTCGATCTCGATATTTTCATCGTAAACAACGCCTTCGTCGGGGAGAAGTTCAACGAAATCGCTTTCTCTGCCCTGTGCGGCGAGGAATGCTTTTGTAACGTCATCGGAGGGGAACACAGAGGTCGTAGCGCCGAGCTCTGCACCCATGTTTGTGATTGTTGCACGTTCGGGAACGGAAAGTGTCTTTACGCCGTCGCCGTAATACTCAACGATCTTGCCAACGCCGCCCTTAACGGACATGATCTGAAGAACCTTGAGGATAACGTCTTTTGCGGATACCATTTTTCTGAGCTTGCCGGTAAGCTTGATGCCGACGATCTTCGGCATTGTTAAATAAAAAGCACCGCCGCCCATCGCAACAGCAACGTCAAGACCGCCTGCACCGATAGCAAGCATACCGAGACCGCCGCCTGTGGGGGTGTGAGAGTCACTGCCGAGGAGAGTCTTGCCGGGGATACCGAATCTTTCGAGATGTACCTGATGGCAAATACCGTTACCGGGTCTGGAATAGTAAATACCGTGTTTTTTACATACGGTCTGAATATATCTGTGGTCGTCTGCGTTCATAAAACCGGACTGGAGAGTGTTGTGGTCAATGTACGCTACAGATCTTTCGGTCTTAACACGGTCGATACCCATAGCTTCAAACTGAAGATATGCCATCGTACCTGTCGCATCCTGTGTTAAAGTCTGGTCGATCTTTATTGAAATTTCGCTGCCGGGGATCATTTCGCCGGAAACGAGGTGGTTTTTGATGATTTTCTGTGAGATAGTCTGTGCCATGTCAGTCTCTCCGTTTTACTTAATATTTTTTTGCCAGTTCCATGTGTCTGCGCACATGTCTTCGAGATTCTTTTCTGCAACCCAGCCGAGAATTTCTTTCGCTTTTGTTGCGTCTGCTCTCATCTCGTCAATGTCGCCGGGACGGCGGGGATCAACAACATAAGGAATCGTCATATCGTTAGCTTTTTCAAACGCATGAACGATGTCCATAACGCTGTAACCTGTGCCTGTGCCGAGGTTGAATATCTCGCAGCCTTTTTTGTCAGCCGCATATTCGAGCGCTTTAACATGACCTTTTGCGAGGTCAACAACGTGGATATAGTCACGCACGCCTGTGCCGTCGGGAGTGTTGTAGTCGTTGCCGTAAACGTGGAGCATTTCACGCTTGCCTGCCGCAACCTGCGCAATGTACGGCATGAGGTTGTTCGGGATTCCGTTGGGATCTTCGCCGATAAGGCCGCTTTCGTGCGCGCCGATCGGGTTGAAATAACGTAAAAGAACAACTGACATATTCTCGTCCGCAACAGCCGCATCGGTAAGGATTTTTTCGATGAAAAGCTTGGTCGTGCCGTAGGGGTTGGTGGTGGAGGTGGGCATCGTTTCAACAAACGGAACGGGGTTCTTGTCGCCGTAAACGGTCGCTGAAGAACTGAATACGAATACGCCAACACCGAACTCTTTCATAACTTCAAGAAGAGTAAGGGTGGTGTCGAGATTGTTTCTGTAATACATAACAGGCTTTTTAACAGATTCGGGCACTGCCTTGTAGCCTGCAAAATGAACGACAGCGTCTATTTTATTTTCGGAAAAAACACGTGTCATAGCCTCTTTGTCGGCTACATCCGCTTCGTAAAGCTTGATTTTCTTTCCTGTGATCTTTTCACATCTGTTAACGACTTCGGGCTTGCTGTTGCAGAAATTGTCCGCAACGATAACGTCAAAACCGCAGTCGAGAAGTTCAACGCATGTGTGAGAACCGATATATCCGGCGCCGCCGGTAAGAAGAACGGTCATCTTTTTATCCTCTTTTCAATTTAATTCTTACTTATAAATATATCATATCTTTATGCTGTTTGTCAAGAGAAATGCGGTGTTTGTCATAAAAAAATACAAGAGTCTGCGTTAAATTATGCAACTACCCTTTTGACTTTTTAAAGTCAAAAGGGTAGTTGATTATCAAAGACTTATTTAAATTTTCTTACAAGTTCGCTTACGAGCAGGAATTTATCGTAAGTTACTCTCGGCGGACAGCTGTCGCTGTTAGCAAGAACGAAACGTTTGCCTTTCATGACGTTCAGAAGGTCGGTGACGTTCTTTTCAAGCTCGTCAAGCGTGCATGTCTCAAAGAATGTCGGCTCAATACCGCCGATTATTGCGATATGTTCGGGCAGGATCTTTGATGCGTCCGCAATCGAGATATTTCCCGTCGGGGGAGGGGAGATCGATTCGAGAACGTCTATGTTCGAGCCTGCGATAAGAGGCATGAGGTCTTTTAAGTGACCGCAGGCATGGTGCATTAACATTCTGCCTTCTTTATGAAGCATTTCGCCCCATTCGTTTATTTCGGGGAGCGTGTATTTTTCGAACATTGCAGGGCTGATGTTGGTCGTTGAACTGTC
>SVMP01000113.1 GCA_015067385.1 Oscillospiraceae bacterium
GGCGTTGACTCAGCTTGAATCCTGCGGTGCTCTTGCATCTGACGAACTTCCAAAGGCAAAGAAAGTCCTCAATGCCGCCGCTATGACATATGTTGCTTCTGTTGCGGTATCTCTTGCTCAACTTTTGCGACTCATTTTAATTTCAAATAACAGACGAAAATGAAAACAGATATTGCATCATTGAATTTTGACCGTCTTGCCGCTTTTGTTGCGGAAAACGGTCTTCCCAAATACAGAACCGAACAGATATTCCGTTGGATCTCCAGAGGCGTCCTTTCTTTTGATGAAATGACTGACATCTCAAAGGATCTTCGGGCAAAACTTTCCGAAACGGCTTCTTTACCTGTTCTTAAAACAGAAAAAAAACTTGTTTCTTCCGACGGTACAACTAAATTTTTATTTACTCTTGAAGACGGCGAACACGTTGAGACCGTTGTTATGAAATATGAACACGGAAACTCGGTCTGTATTTCTTCTCAGGTCGGTTGCCGAATGAATTGTGCATTTTGTGCCAGTTCGTTAAAAGGGCTTCAAAGAAGCCTTACCGCAGGCGAGATGCTCGCACAGGTAGCTGTTGCAAACAGAGAGTGTAACGTTTCATCTCTCGTTGTAATGGGTATCGGTGAACCGATGGATAACTATGAAAATATCCTTACGTTTCTCGAAAATCTCAGCGATCCGAGAGGCTTGGGTATGAGCTTGCGTCATGTTTCCGTTTCAACATGCGGCATCGTTCCGAAAATAAACGAGCTTGCGGAAAAAAAGCTTCAGCTTACGCTTTCGGTGTCTCTTCATGCACCGGATGATGAAACAAGAAATAAGATAATGCCCGTCAATAAAAAATGGAACGTAAAAACGCTCATTGCCGCATGTTCAAACTATATAGAAAAAACAGGCAGACGAATCTCTTTTGAATATACGCTTATCAAAGGCGTAAATGATTCCGTTTATCATGCCGAAACACTTGCGAAGCTTCTTCGCGGTATGCTTGCACATGTTAATCTTATTCCCGTAAATTATGTTATGGAACGAGGTTTTGAACCTTCTTCTCCCGAAAGTATTCGCCGTTTTTATGATATACTTAAGGGTAAGGGGATCAATGTTACCGTTCGCAGAACATTGGGCAGCGATATAAATGCCGCTTGCGGTCAGCTCAGACATAAGACCGAAGCAGGCCAATAACCGTAAAATCTTGCAGAGATATAAAAAGTATGTTTTTACAACATCGAACTATCTTCTTCATCGGAGGAAACAACTATGACTATTACCGGAAAAACTGATGTCGGCAGGGTCCGCTCCTCAAATCAGGACGCATTTGCCTATACCGAATTCGGCGGCGGAAACTTCTGCGCCGTTGTTTGTGACGGTATGGGGGGCCATGTCGGCGGAAGTATAGCTTCCGAAACAGCTATTTCGGCTTTTCAAAAACAGATGAGTATGGCGGACGAAGCCTCATTGAAGGAAAGAAATATTGAAGAGCTTCTTTCTTCTTCCGTAATGAGAGCTAACGAGGCTGTATTTTCCCGATCTATCGTTGAACCGTCTTTAAAGGGTATGGGTACAACGATCGTTACTGTTTTTTCTTACGAAGGAAAGAATTATGTTGCTCATGTGGGAGACAGCCGCGCTTATTTCTTTGACGGAGAACGTATTGTACGACTCACAAAAGATCACTCTGTCGTTCAAGAGATGATCGATAAAGGCGAAATAACCGAAGACGATGCAAATAAACATCCGTATAAACATGTTATTACACGTGTTCTCGGTATTGATTCGGAAGTGTCCGTTGAGATCTCCGAAATAGATCTTTCCTCTTCCGGTAAACTTCTCCTTTGTTCCGACGGTCTTTCCAATATGCTGTCAGACGATCTTTTGGAAGAATTCCTCAGACTTGACATTGATGTTAACGATCTTTGCGATCTCCTCGTTGCCGCTGCAAACGAACGAGGCGGAAACGATAACATTACCGTCGTTGTCGCCGAAATATAAGGGCGGAGGATTTTTTTGAATACAATGATAAATACTGTCCTTGGTGGCAGATATACTATTCTTGAAACAGTCGGCGTCGGCGGTATGTCCGTTGTATATAAAGCAGTTGATTCTGTCGAGAATCGCTTTGTTGCAATTAAAGTTCTTAAACCCGAATTTTTGAGCGATGAACGCTTCCGCCGTCGTTTCCTTAACGAATCACGCGCGATTGCAATGCTTTCTCATGTGAACATCGTAGACGTTTATGATGTTAACTTTGAAGGCGACAACCAATATATTGTTATGGAATATATTGAAGGCAGAACCCTCAAGGAATATATGGAGTTTACAGGCGCTATTCCTATCGGCGAGGTCTTCGGCTATATAAAACAAACTCTTCGTGCGCTTCGTCATGCTCATGAACGCGGTATTGTTCACAGAGACATCAAACCCCAAAATATCATGCTTCTTGATGACGGAACAATAAAGGTGATGGACTTCGGCATTGCTCATGTTTCAAACTTCGAAACTATAACAATGACAGATACTGCCATCGGTTCCGTTCATTATATATCTCCAGAGCAGGCGAAGGGTCTGCCTGTAGACGATAAATCGGATATTTATTCTACGGGTGTTATGCTCTATGAAATGATGACAGGTGTCCTTCCTTTTACGGGTGAGACCCCCGTTACCGTTGCTCTTAAACAGGTTCAGACCGAACCGAAAAAACCGTCCGAGGTCAATCCCAATGTATCAAAGGGAATGGAACAGATAATCCTCAAGGCCATGAAAAAGGACCCGGCGGAAAGGTATCAACACGCAAAAGAGATGCTTGTTGATATAAAAATACTTGAAGATAACAAGGACTGGGTGTTCGACTATCCCGATGCGCCTGTTGTTGAAAAGAAACCCGAAAATCCTGTTGAGGAAGAAAAAAAACCTGAGCCGGAAATAAAAAAAGAGCCGGAAACCGTTGTTCCGAAAAAGAAAAAGAAAAAAGTAACCGCAAAACAGCGAAAATGGAGAGTTATCAGAAATAAGCTCCTTGCCGTTACCGCAGGTGTTTTTCTTGCCGTCGTTCTTGTTATGTTCGGTCTCGGAGTTATGTTTACTGTCGTTAATCAGCTTAACGATGATCTTATCGAGCTTCCGAATCTTGTCGGACAAGTTGCTTCGGACGTTATGGCTGATCCCAGATACAATTCATTTTTTGAGTTTTCCGATGAATCAAGATATGATGATACAATAGGCGCAGGTCTTATTGTTGAACAGTCTCCCGAAGAAGGTAATTACAGTCGAGGAACGAAAGTCAAGCTTGTTGTAAGTAACGGTAAACGTACAGTGACAGTTCCCGACGTTAATGGATGGGAAGAGGCGCAGGCTATCGTTAAGCTTAAACAGAGTGACCTCCTCTATGAAATAATACAAACGCAGAGCGACAGTGTAGAAGACGGTAAGGTTATCCGTACAGAACCTTCAAAGTCCACTACCGTTCCGGTCGGTACAACTGTAAAGCTTTATGTTTCGTTTACCACGGAGGCAACAAGGGTATATGTTCCCGGTCTTGTTGGATATAAGGAAGAAATAGCAAGACAGACTCTTCAGAAATCTCAGCTTTACTATTTCTCCGTACGTTATGAATACGATGATTTTGTTGAAAAAGGGTACGTTATTTCCCAGAGTATTGAAAAAGAGACTATAGTTGACGTCAGCGAAGAGATAATTATTGTCGTAAGCCTTGGCAGTGTTGCCGATGCGATCGCAAACGGAACTTATATGCCTCAGAATGATCAAAGTACCGCTTTCGACGATTATTATGATACGGGTGAATAAAACATCATTTAAGAAAGGATTATCGTTATGACAGGAATAATTTACGAATGCGTCGGCGGTGTTTATTCCGTTAAAACAGAAAACGGTTTTATTTCCTGTCAGGCGAGAGGCCTTTTCAGAAAAGATGATACCGTTCTGTTGACGGGTGATAAAGTAACGGTTGAAAATGATATTATAACGGAGATAATGCCGAGAAAAAACTCTCTCATTCGTCCTCCTGTCGCAAATATCGATAAGCTTTTTCTTGTTGTTGCCGTTGCTTCACCCGACCCAAGTCTTTATAATATAGATAAAATGCTTGCGGTTGCGGCTTATCATAATATTGAGCCGATAATCGTTTTCAGTAAATCGGATCTGAACGATCCCTTCGGTCTTTTTGATATTTACTCCGATCTTCCGTATAAAACATTTAAAGTGTCCGTTGATTCGGATGCCGATCTTGAACTTATTCGCAGTGAGATAAAAGACAGCATCTGTGTCATGAGCGGTCTTTCCGGCGTTGGTAAATCAACTCTTTTGAACAGACTTGATCCATCGCTCGATCTGAAAACCGGAGATATAAGCAAAAAGCTCGGCAGAGGTAAAAATACAACAAGAACATCCCGATTTTTTGATGTCGCAGGCGGTGTTATAGCCGATACTCCCGGTTTTTCGAGCTTGTCTTTTGAATCGTATGATATAAGAAACAGAGCTTTTCTTGCCGCGTGTTTTCCGGATATTGCGGAATTTACCGATGATTGCCGATTTACAGACTGCTCTCATACAAAAGAAAAAGGCTGTGCGGTTTTACAGGCGCTTGCAGATGGTAAGATAAAGCCGACAAGACATGAAAATTACTGTAAAATGTATGAAGAGCTTGGCGTTTACAAACATTGGGAGGATAAAAATTCCAAATGAAAGATAAACGTGCGATAATTTATTGTTGGTCGGAAAGTGACAGAATACCGTTTGAACATTGTGACGGTGATTTTATTATCTGTGCGGACAGCGGCATTGATTATGCCCGCAGGGTAGGGGTTCGTCCGAATATTGTTCTCGGAGATTTCGATTCATCCGACCGTCCCGCAAAATCCGATGGCTCATTTGATATTATTTCTCTTCCGAGAGAGAAAGATGATACAGATGCGTTATATGCGGCTCGTACTGCTTTGGCTGAAGGCTTCGGTAAGATATATCTTGCAGGCGGTCTCGGCGGAAGACTTGATCACACTCTCGGCGCAATATCTGTTCTCCGTTTCTTGGAAAAAGAGGGTGCGGAATGCATTATTTGTGACGGTAAAACAAAAATAAGTTTTGTCAGAGCCGGTACGGTGAAAAGGTTTATGTATGATGAAAATGTCGAATACATATCGGTTTTTCCGTCAAACGAAAATGCAAGCGGCGTTACAATTAAAGGACTGAAATATTCTCTTGATAATTTTGAACTTACATCTGAGTTCCCTATAGGCGTAAGCAATGAATATGTTTCGAAACAAGACGGATATATCGGTTCGGAAAAAGGGGATCTTCTTATTATAGAGATCTTCAGATAATTTGAAATACAGCAAAGAAAGGCGGTGAATAATATAGGATTGTTAAATAAAAAGAAACTTCGTGCGGCGGCATTTATAGATTATGAACATTGGTATATTTCCATGGAGAAGATATACCGTAAAAAACCCGACATCGGTGCATGGATCGACATGATAAACGAACGCGCCGATCTGAGAGAAATAACTTTTTTTGCCGATTTTTCAAATCCATCGTTAAATAAAGAGATTGCAAAGATCAGAGAATATACCAACAAAATTGTTGAGACAAAAAATCCGAATCCTCATTCCGAAAAAGATTTTACGGATTTCATAATGCTCGATAATATTTATCAGAAGGCTTTTGCGGACGATAATACGGATATTTTTATTCTTTTCACAGGCGATGCTCATTTTAATTCCGTTGTGGCTTTTCTCAAAACGATCTGCAGAAAACAAGTCGGTGTTTACGGAGTGAAAGGCGCTTTCAGCAGTCAGTTAAAATCAACGGCGTCGTGGTGGGTGGAACTTCCTACCGATTCAGATATTCTTAAACCGTATTACGATATGATCCTTAAAAATATTCGTTATCTTGAACATAATCTCAAGGCTAATCAAAAAGTTACTTTTCTTAATACCGTTAACAGTGTTTCGGAACACTATTCTGCAGACAAACAAAAAGTTCGCGCTGCTCTCCAGTCTCTTATTGATAACGGATACATTGAAAGTCATGAAGAAAAAGCGCATCGTAAAATGACTGTTACACTAAAAACAAATTGGGACAAACTCATATCTGACGGATTGTGGGTTGCGGAATCTCAAAGCGGCAACCTGTTTATAAAAAAATCCTCTCCCATTAATAAAGAAGAATCTCCGACAAAACGTAAATCTACCGCCAAAACAAGTAAAAATAAACCCCAAAAAAAGTCTTGATACATAAACTGCCTTGATTTTAAATCCGGGCAGTTTAAATTTTTTTAGGGGATTTACTTTATTATTTTTTTGTGATATACTTATATTACGGAAAATTCAGAGGTTTCTGATCATCTTTCGCTAACTTTTATCTTCTTAAAAATCTAAATTCTCCGAGAAAGGAAAGCTTTCGTAAATGAAAGCCGCTGTTTGTTTTATGGAAAATCTTAAATATTCAGAAGTCAGAAACGAGCCTTTTGAGGTTTACGGCCTTTATGATTACAAGAATGAAAAGCAATATAAACGTATGCCCGATGAAATAGGGAAAAATGTCAACAGCGGAGTCTCCGGGCTTTATCTCAATACCGCAGGCGGCAGAGTACGTTTTTCTACCGATTCGAAACATATCGCTATCCGTGTTTCTATGCCCGGGATCACTCGTTTTTACCATATGCCTCTGTCGGGTTCTGCAGGTCTTGACCTTTACATAGATAGGTCTGAGGGCGAGATCGATCCCGCTGTCGAGGATCTCGGATATTACCGCGCTTTTACAACCCCTTACGATATGCAGGACGGCTATGAAGCGTCTGTTGAGTTCGGGACAAAAAAGATGCGTTATTTTACAATTAACATGCCGTCATACAGTAATGTCAGTGACCTTTACATTGGAATTGATGAGGATGCAACGCTGGGAGG
>SVMP01000114.1 GCA_015067385.1 Oscillospiraceae bacterium
AGTATCAATATCCTGCACAGGCTGTTCAACGGGGGAACAACCCGAACAGACGCATAAAAGGAGGATAAATGATAAAACGATTTTTAAAACTTTATTCATCAACGATCAATCCTCTTTATTTTTCAAGCCAACGATTATATTCTTCCGCTTTTATCGCGTCGAGATCAAATACATAATCGGGATCGATCAGCTGAACACGGATATAGCAGTCGGTGAATTGAGATTTATCGGCTCTGAGTCTGTAATCATCATCTGCCCAAGGGAATTCATTTCCCAATATAATAGATACGCTGACACCGAATTTTTCGCAATAATACGATGTTTCTGTTTCTACGGAATTTTCGTCGTATCCAACCGCCTTTACGGCATCGATATACTCTTTGAATTCTTCGGCGGTAACACTTTTATCATAGTGATTTTCGTCTGAATTGTGATAAACAAAATAAATTGTATCTATTGCACCGACATACGTTCTTTGAGTCATACAATCGAAATAATCGTCGGGATTCGGGAAATCAAATAAAAACAATGCTCTGAGCCACGCAGCAGATGTACTTTTATTATTACGGGATAAATTTTCGGCCCTATCCCCATCGGGTAATTCATCGGGCCAAAGGCTTACAAAATGACCATCGTTTTCGCTCGGAATGGAATATGAACCTTGATACCACTTAACATTTTCCCAAACATCTGAATATTCTTCATTCGATGTTTCAGATTCATTTTCAACAGACTGATCCTCTTCCTCAGGTTTATTTTCTTTTTGCGAATCATCTGTTTTATTTTCCGTAGATGCATTCAATGCAACATGTTCGCTAAGCTCTTTTTCAGGCTGTTCAGAGTGATAACAGCTTGTAGAAGCAGACAGAAGAAGGAGCATTGTTAATAATATGGCAACTGTTTTTTTCATAATTTTATTATCCTTTCTATATTATATAAAAATTTACCATTCAAAATTAAAGCTTTCAAACATTTTCAACAACTGTTCATTCGAATCACACGTTATGGTGTAAAAATCATTATTTATCGAAAAGTACAGTTGTGAGCTGTCAGCAGAGCTTAACATATTTAAAAAATCCACATTTCCGGATTTATCATTTGGAGAAGAATCGTCCGTACAATTATGGCACACATCAAAAGTCAACCGTGAATCATCAAAGATAAAAACCGTATGACCGGAATCATCTCTGCGAACCTGCGATATTTTAGCACCATAAGCAAATTCCTGTGGGTAAAACAGATCTAAATTTTCTGTTTTCAATAAAGAATCAAGAGACCAATGAGTTGTTTCTTTTCCGTTATACACATAAGTTATACTGTTATTTTTATATATCTGAGCGGTAACATAAAAAGTAACGCATGAAAATAACAAAACGAAACATGCCATCAATGCTGCAAATGCGGGCTTGAATATATGATTTGGTGAGGTTCTTTTTTCAGCCCCTACCCTCTTCAATATTTCTTTAATACGACGACGTTTTTCAAGCCTTGACGGCTTTTTATATTCCGTAAAATTCGCCAATAGTTCTTCGCATAATTCTACATATTCCCAGTCTATTTCATTATCCGGCTTATTCATTTCCGACATAAGGGCATCGGCTATTTTTTTCATTACGATCGACTTTGGATCCTTTTCCGTCATAAGATCACTTCCTTTTTGATTGATAATAAATTACGCTTGACCGTTTCCGTAAAATACATTTATTGTTTCTTTAAAATCCTCTTTAATATATCGTGAGATTTATCCCGAAGCCGTTTTGTCTTTGTTTTCAAAGTCGGGATCGGTATACCGTATTTTTCCTGTAATTCTTTATAAGTCAAACCCTCACTGAGATCGATCATAACAAGAAATGCCTGTTTCTCGCTTTCCGTCAATTCTTTTTCAAATCGGGATTTCATTTGTTCGTAAGCGTGTTTTTCGATCAGTGAATCGAGTTCGTTGCCGTCATTCGGGATATTTTCAATTTCTTCCGAATCGGAAAGATTTTTATTTTTATATCTGAGTTCATCATGAAAGATATTAGTCACGGCGGAATAGAGCCATTTTTTCAGTTGATTTTGATCAAGATCTTTTAAAAAATCATATTTTTCCCAAAATCTGCAGAACGCCTCGGAAACAACATCTTCCGCTTCCGTTTCGGTCAACCCTTTATTTATACAATAAAGGATCAGTGGCTTATGATATTTTTCAAACAAGTCACCGATGACTTTATTTCCCGATCTCATTGACCTATCTCCCGAGCTTTCTTTTTCTGTGATAAATATGGGTAAACACAACTTATAAATCTACTTGAGTTTCTCTACATTACTAAATGTAAAAAACAGCTTCTGAGGTTTCATTCTTTCGAACATTTCACTAAAAGTTTACAATACAAGAAAATAAAAGCATTTATTTAGTGCAAAGGACAAAGTATCCGCAGATATTTTGTCCTTTTGAAATATTGATATTGTTTTCAGATCTCAAAATATGCGGGAGGTCTGTGAGGAACTGGCGGATAAGAGATTTCTTCGATACAGATCGATTCTTTTTTACCGTTCATATTACCGTGATAGATAACAACATCTCTGCCGTCTTTAAGCTTCAGGCATGAGTTATGACCGCAATTTGTAACTTCTTTCGAATCGTTTTCAGATTCGGGATTGGAACATGAAATGATCGGATTGCAAGGCATTTTAACGAACGGTTTATCCATACCGTCACTTACGGCAAGCCCCATTTCATAGCCTCTTGACCAGCTTGAATACCAGAGATAGAGCTTTCCGTCTCTTTTAACGACAAAGCTGCCCTCTATACCGACACTGTCCCAACTACCCTCTTCGCCTTTTTTGATCAATGTTATATAATCACCGTATGTTGAAGCAGAATCCTCGTCGAATCGTTGTGCGATAATAGAACCTTCCAAATTACAAAAAAGCCAGACAGTTCCGTCATCATCACGGAAAAGATGAGCATCGTTTGTTGTTGATTCAACATCGACAAGGGGCTTTGGAATGATATTATAAGGACCTGTAATATTATCTGAAACAGCGACAAATGATTTAAGCGGAGCCGAATAGTTTTCAGAATCATTCTTAGCATTAAAAGTGATAAAAAATTTATTTTTGCCGATAAAAAGCTCGGGAGCCCAAAATCTATCCTTACAGGGAGCATCTTCGGAAATATCAACAGAATCAACCATAAGTCCTTCAAAATTCCAAGTGATAAGATCGGGAGAAGACCACATTTTCACACCCGGATTAGGACCGTTCCAATAAGGTTCTGTAGTTGCAACGAGGTAATATGTACCGTTGAATAAAACTACCATAGGATCTCTTACTGAACCTACGGTGGAGTTGTAATCTGGATTAAATAATTTCATAACATCACCTTTATACTTGTTAATAATATAATTATATACTATAAAAAAGATTTTGTCAACAAAAAAACACAACACAACAACCTGATATTTATTAATTTTTCACATTGACTTTCTCGCACTAACATTGTATAATTATATCAAGGAATCCGACAGAAAGGATAATGTTCATGAAAGAAAATAAATTATATTATATATCCCCTGCGGTTGAATGGGAAGAAGCGTTGCCGTTAGGAAACGGACGTCTGGGAATGATGGTATTCGGCGGAACATCGGAAGAGCGTGTCCAATTAAACGAAGAAAGTTTCTGGGCAGGATGGGAGACAAGAGATAACTATAATCCTAAAATTTATGAACATATTGTTGAGATCAGAAAACTGATATTTGAGAACAATTACGCCGAAGCGGAAAAAATGTGTAATGAACATTTATTGATGCGAGGCGGGCGATCAAAAGAAAGAACCGCTTTCGGAAAACATCAGACGGCGGGAGACCTGTACATACAAACAGACGAGATCTCTGCGAACAATTACAAGCGTGAGCTTATTCTCGACGAAGGACTTGCAAGAGTAAGTTTCGGAAATTGCGAACGCACTTATTTTGTTTCATATAAATACAATACCGCAGTAATTAAAATAAGCGGAAACACGGAAAACGTAAAAATACGGTATGAACGAGAAAACGCATCGATAATCGAAGACGAAAATGAAATAGAAGTTTCGGGATATCTGCCGACAAAATTCTGTTTAAGAATACGTTACGAAAAAAAGGATGATGAATTATACATATACATAACAGCCGCAACCTCATATCTTGAAGAAGAAGATCCTGCCGTTATTACAGCAAAGACAATAGAAAATGCAATGAAAGCAGGATACGATGAACTGTTAAAGGACACAAGAGAATACTTTTCTGAAATTCTCGGAAGATCGGAAATCGTATTCCCTGAGTCCGGAACGAAAATAAATATTCCGACAAACGAACGTATATCAAACCCCGAAAACGATCTCGGACTCGTTGAATTGTACTTCAATTTTGGCAAGTATTTGCTTGTGGGATCTTCGAGAGGTAAATTACCTGCAAATCTCCAGGGCATATGGAATAAAGATTACAATCCGCCGTGGGCTGCTGATTTTCATATGAATATAAATCTACAGATGAACTACTGGAATGCAGAGGTTGCGGACATGCCCGAATTGCTTGAACCGTTCTTCAAATTTTTGGTTCCCCTTTCAGAAGAAGCACGGGAAAGCGCAAAAGTACATTTTCATTGCAACGGTTGGTTTCAAGGTGTTGTTGCTAATCCGTTCAAGCATACAGCGCTTGGCAGATACGGATGGTCCAGCGCATACGTCACAGGCGGCGCATGGTGCATACGTCATATGAAAGAACGATGGCTTTACAGCGGCGACAAGGAATTTCTAAAGGAATATTATTCTGTTATCAAGGGAGCATCGGAATTTTTCTGTGATTATCTTGTTACAGACCCACGGTCCGGTTACCTTGTTACAGTCCCTTCAAGTTCGCCTGAAAATTGTTTTATCCGTCCGAGTGACGGCGGTGTATCAAGCATTTGCGCCGGTCCGACAATGGATATAAGCATAATAAAAGAACTTTTCGAGTTTAACATTGAAGTTATAGATGCACTTGGCGAAGACCTTGAATTCAAAAAAACACTTCAGGATAAACTATCAAAGCTCCCCCCTTTCAAAATAGGAAAACACGGACAAATAATGGAATGGTCGGAAGATTTTGACGAATGTGACCCCGGACACAGACATATATCTCACTTATACGGACTATATCCTGCAAATCAGATAACCAAATCCACCCCCGAACTTTTTGCTGCCGCAAGAAAAACAATAGAGCGACGTCTTGAAAACGGCGGCGGACACACCGGCTGGAGCAGAGCATGGATCATCAATTTCTTTGCAAGACTTGCCGACGGTAATTCTGCATATGAACATATTCTTGAGCTGTTCAGAAAAAGTACACTTCCGAATATGTTTGACAATCATCCACCGTTTCAGATCGACGGGAACTTCGGTGCTTCTGCCGGTATTGCGGAAATGTTGATACAAAGTCATGATGGATACATTGAACTTCTTCCTGCTCTTCCGGATGCTTGGAAAGACGGCGAATTTAACGGACTTAAAGCACGGGGAGGGTTCAAGGTTTCTGCTAAATGGAAAGACGGTATGATTACAGATTATCGGGTCGAAGGCAAGCAGGGATCTGTGTGTACAATTAAATATAACGAAAAAACTGAAACTATAAATTGCTAAACAATTACAGAAAGGATCAAATCAAATGAAAGATAACAGACTTTTTTATACAAAGCCGGCATCAATATGGGAAGAAGCTCTTCCGATGGGAAACGGCAAACTCGGCATGATGGTCTTCGGATGTGTTGAAGAAGAGCGTGTTCAATTCAACGAAGAATCGATCTGGTCAGGCTGGGAAACTGATAATAATGATGACCCTGCGACATTGGAACACCTCGATGAAATGAGAAATCTCATTTTTGAAGGCAAATACACAGAAGCAGACGCTCTTTGTGAAAAATATCTTGTTTGCAGAAATAAAAACAGAGACAGAGGTGCTGCTTACGGTTCGCATCAGACAGCAGGCGACCTTTATATTACTGTGCCTAATGTATCTGACAAAGGTTACAAACGAGAGCTTTTCCTTGATGAAGGCCGTGCGGAAGTTAATTTTGAAGGCTTAAAAAGGGAATATTTTATTTCTTACAACTACAATACTGCCGTTATAAAGGTAACCGGCGATGTTGAACAGGCGAAGGTTCGATTCGAACGTGAAAATGCCTGGATAACATACAACAATAATGAGATAACGGTTGTCGGTTACTTGCCGTTAAAGTTTGCTGTGTATGTTCGCTATGAAATAAAAGACGGGGCTATGTATATTTATGTTACATCCGCAACAAATTATAAAACAGATGAAGATCCCGAGAAAGTATGCGACGCTACCCTGAAAAAAGCAATGGCGGCAGGCTACGAAGAACTTCTCAGAGATACAAAAGCATATTTTGCTGATATGCTCGGCAGAGTTAATATAGCTTTCCCCGAATCCGGATCCAAAGCAGATGTTCCGACCGATGAACGTATTGCGAACCCGGAAAACGATATCGGGCTTGTTGAACTTTACTTTAACTTTGGCAGATATTTGCTTTTAGGCTCCTCAAGGGGCAAATTACCCGCAAACCTCCAGGGCTTATGGAATAAAGATTACGATGCACCATGGGGTTGCGACTATCATATAAATATCAATATTCAGATGAACTATTGGTTTGCAGAGGCAGTTAATTGCCCTGAACTTATAGAACCGTTCTTCAATCTTATAAAAATGATTGCAGACAAAGGTCAGGCGACGGCGAAAAATGTATACAACTGTCCCGGTTGGGTAGCACACTACACCACTACCCCTTGGGGTTATACTTCTCTCGGCGCACACCCTGTATTCGGAGAAGTATAACCCCAAGGGGTAG
>SVMP01000115.1 GCA_015067385.1 Oscillospiraceae bacterium
ATCAATAATCCGAAGTAAAAAACATAATAAACTACCACTATTATTGAAATCACGATCGGCGCTATCATTTTCTTTTTATGAAAATTCACTTTATGACCTCTCTTTATTTAACTGCGTAGCAATATCGCTCAACGAAGTTGAATATCACTGCGAACCTGTTCGCTATTTAGCTCGGCGTAGTCGAATTTAGCTGACCGTAAGGTCTATTTAGCTCGCAACTCTGTTGCGTATTTAGCTGTTTACTCAATATCCAACTCCGGCGGAACATCGATCTCATCGGAGACATATTTGCCGTTCTTTTTGCGTTGACGGACGCATTCCGTAAGCAGATATTCGATCTGACCGTTGAGAGACCGAAAATCGTCCTCTGCCCAGGCGGCAAGGGCGTTGTAGAGTTTCGGAGACAGGCGGAGAGGGACCTGCTTTTTTGTCTGATTATCAGCCATATCAATAGAGGTTGCCGGAATTTACGACGGGCTGAGCATCGCGGTTTCCGCAGAGAACAACGAGAAGATTGGAGACCATAGCCGCTTTTCTTTCTTCATCGAGGTTTACGACGTTCTTTTCGTTAAGTCTGTCGAGAGCCATTTCGACCATGCCGACAGCGCCGTCAACGATCATTTTTCTTGCGTCGATAATAGCGGACGCCTGCTGACGTTGAAGCATAACAGCGGCAATTTCGGGAGCATATGCGAGGTATGTGATGCGAGCTTCGATGATCTCAAGGCCTGCTTCATCAACTCTTGACTGAATTTCGTCCTTGATCCTTGCCGCAACGATCTCGCTCGATCCGCGGAGACTTCCGTCGTCGGCAACACCGTCGCCTGTTGTGTCAACGTTGGGAGCAACGTCGTAAGGATAAAGGCGGACTACGTTACGCAGCGCGCTGTCACACTGCAAAGAGAGGTATTCTTTATAGTTATCAACGTTGAAAACAGCCTTTGCGGTGTCTGTAACACGCCACATTACCGCGATACCGATCTCAACGGGGTTACCGAGGCAGTCGTTGATCTTCTGGCGGTTATTGTTAAGAGTCATTATTTTAAGAGAGATCTTTTTGCTGGGCATTTCGACCGAAACACCTTCGCCCGATGCCGATGCTACGGGGATACTGCCGACTTTAACATCTCCGCTCTGATTGAGCTTCGTTCTTGCCGCAGGGTTAAAGCCTGTCGCAAAGGGGTTGACGAAATAGAAGCCGTCTTCCTTGATAGTACCGATATATTTACCGAAAAGGGTAAGGACGAGCGCTTCCTGAGGTTTGAGAATACGTAAGCCGCAAAGCGGTATCCAGCCGAGGCAAACGATAAGGAGGGATACGATAAGAGTGATGACATAAACAGCAGAGCTGTCGCCGCTGTCGAGATGAATTCCGCTGAAAATTATGCCCGCTATGCCGACGATAAGCAAAAGGATCGTTAAAAGCATAACAGCCATGCCGTTCTTTTTAGTCGTTAAAATTTTTTCTTCCATGATGATTTTCCTTTCGATGTTTTGTTGCTAATCTTTTTGATATCATAATGATATCACATTTTATCGGGTTTGTCAAGAGGGGAGGAGAAAAAAATTTTAAGCTGAATACGGCAGAACCGAGCTAAATAGCGAACAAGTTCGCAGCTAAATTACTTCGTAGCTGAAATGTAAAAATACGGATGAAAAAAGGAGCTATACCACATATTCACAAAAAATGCAAGGAGTTTTTGTTGTCGGACAACATTTTTTACAGCGAAAAAATGTAAAACCGAATAAAGACGGAAAGATCGAAACTTACTGATTTTTTTAAATTTCGACAAGAAGCGTTATAATTCTTAACAATTTGCAAATACTCTTGATTTTTGCAGTTTAATATATTATAATAAAATATACTATATTAAAAAATAAACAATATAAAACATAAAAGAGAAGGAAAATAAATCGGAGGTAACAGTAAATGGACGTTCAGCCTATTTCAATGTTCGATTTTCAGAACAACTATTCCCCTATAGGAATCATCGCAATGGAGAGTGCTCGTGAGCTTGCAAAGCTTATTGACGAGCATCTTATGTCCTGGTATTACGAAAAGAATCCCGAAGCAAGAAACAACGAAAACGCAAGAAAATCCCTTATACTCAAATCTTCCTGCCCCAGATTCAACACAGGCGACGCAAAGGCTGTTCTTGGCGAAACAGTAAGAGGTTACGATATTTACATCGTTACCGACGTAGGAAACTATAACTGCACATACACAATGTACGGCAAAGAAGTCATGATGTCTCCCGACGAGCATTATGCCGACCTTAAGCGTGTTATCTCCGCAATCAGCGGTAAAGCGCTCAGGATCACTGTAATCATGCCCACTCTTTACGGCGGCAGACAGCACAAGAGAAGCTCCAGAGAATCTCTTGACGCAGCTCATGCACTTCAGGAGCTTCAGGCAATGGGTGTTTCCAACATCCTCACTTTCGACGCGCATGACCCCAGAGTTCAGAACGCAACTCCTCTTATGGGCTTTGACAACGCTATGCCCAACTATCAGGTACTCAAAGCGCTTTTCAAAAAAGTACCCGATCTCAAGATAGACAAAGAGCACCTCATGATCGTTTCTCCCGACGAAGGTGCAATGAACAGAAACATTTTCTATTCTTCCATCATGGGTCTCGATCTCGGTATGTTCTACAAACGCCGTGACTTTACACGTCTTGTAAACGGACGTAACCCGATCGTTGCTCACGAATATCTCGGTGACTCCATCGAAGGCAAAGATATTTTCGTTGCCGACGACATCGTAGCATCCGGCGACTCACTTCTCAGCCTTGCATACGACCTTAAAAAAGAAGGCGCAAAGAGAATTTATCTTTCTGCTACATACGCTCTCTTCACAGAAGGCATCGAAAGATTCCACAAGGCATATGCAGACGGTATGTTCGACGGTCTTTTAGCGACCAACCTTACATATCAGAGCCCCGAAATGCTCAGCGCACCCTGGTTTATCAATGTTGACGTTTCGAAGTATGTTGCATACTTTATTCTCGCATCTCATCAGAACCGTTCCGTAACCACCATACTCAACTCTCACGACAAGATCCAGAAGCTTCTTGAGCAGTACAAAAGCAGTCAGAAAGAAAACAACTGATAAATGCACACATTTTTCGCTGTAATAAACAGAATGAAATATATCACACGGTGGGGGCTTATGCGAAATGTTGAAAAGGAGAACATCCAACAGCATTCGCATGAGACCGCCGTGTTGGCGCATGCTCTTGCGCTGATAGCAAACGAACGGTTCGCAGCTGATGTTAACGCAGAACGTGCAGCTGTTCTTGCAATATATCACGATGCTTCGGAGATAGTTACGGGAGATATGCCGACGCCTATAAAGTACGGTTCTCCGACTCTTCGGAAAAGCTATGCTCAGATAGAGGAGCAGGCAAAGAAAATTCTAATAAAGCGTCTGCCCGAATATCTTCAGCCGCAGTATGAAAAGATCCTCGATTCCGAATCTGCGCCCGAATGGCCTTACGTTAAAGCGGCGGACACTCTTTCGGCATACATTAAATGCGTAAGCGAGATAAATGCAGGAAACAGAGAATTTATAACGGCAGAAAAGAAGCTTTACAAGAAGCTTGAAGAAAATCCTCTTCCCGCCTTAAAGATCTTCATGGAAGAATTTTTGCCGGCTTATTCTCAGACGCTTGACGATCAATAAATCATCATAAAAAACCGCAGAAAAAAACTCCGAATTATGTTCGGAGTTTTTTGGTAACTAAAACAATTAAAAAAGGAGGAAAAGTGAAAAAAATTTATGAAAAGATGAGGAATATGTTTAATTATCATCGTTATTCTCGTTATATCGACGGAGAATATCGTTGAGTTTATCGGCTTTTTTCTTATCTGTCCAGGAAAGATAGATCGTTGCGGGGACTGCGGCGATAAGGCAGCCGATTATGCCGTAAATAAGAACGGGGAGGGTATCGACGATACCCATGAGCCACGAAGAACCCATAAGGGCAGCGATGAATACGATGAAGAAAAAGATGCGTTTTAAGAGCAGTTTTTCACGGAACACGGGGATCCAGTCGAAGATGGAATCGATAGCCGTAAGGATAACGGAAAACACAACTGCCCACCAGAGCATCGTAAAATCTTTCTGAGGAAGAATACGGTCGAGAACGAGGATAGGGACCGTCATTATGCCGATAAGGAAAAAGAGAGTGCGTAAAAAGAGTCTGAGTTTTTGTAAAATATTCTTTTTCATATCTCAATTGCCTCCGACACCGAGTTTTTCACGAATTGCGGCTACATATTGCCGTGAAATGATGATTTTTTCTTTATTGACAAGCTGAGCGATAAGTCTTCCGTTAGTTTCGGTCTGGATGCTGGCGACTTTGCGGAGATTAACTATAAAACTTTTGCTTACTCTGACAAAAGACGAATTGCTGAATTTTTCCTCGACCTCATAAAGACGGAGGTTTGTTTCATAAACGTCATCGGCGGTGTAGAAAAAGAGTTTATTGTCTGTTGTTTCAAAATAAAAAACATCCGAAAGACTGATAAAATACGTTGCATTGTCTTTTTTTCCGCTTATGGTGTTTGCAAAAAGTCGGATAGAAGCTATGAGCTTTTCAAGTTCGGGATCCACGGCGCTGCATCTGACGGTGATCTCAGGTTCTTTAAAGCTGTCGCTTTGTTCGATAATGATCTTCAATGCCGTGCCTCCTGTGTTGTTGTAAATAAATTATAAACCATAATTGTTTTTTCGTCAACCCCTGATAAAGTAAGTTGCATTTTAGATAATGTAAGTTGCAAAAATATGATGTAAAGGAATGATAAAATGTCTGAAATCACGGTTTCCGTGCGTAATCTCGTAGAGTTTATCCTGCGTCACGGCGATATAAACAGTGCCGCTGTTTCGTCGTCCGACATGGCTCTCGGCACACGTATACACAGAAAACTGCAAAAGCAGGAGCAGGAAATATCGGACTACACGCCGGAAGTCCGTCTCTTTCATGTTTTTAACATAGACGGCATTTCCGTAAAAGTTCAGGGAATTGCCGACGGGATAATCAGACATGGCGGCGGCGTAACCGTTGACGAAATAAAATCGACCTCATATCCGCTTGAGCTTATAACAGAGGATTTTTCTTATTTACATCAGGCGCAAGCCGATTTTTATGCGTTTTTTATATGTAAAAACGAAATGCTCGATAACATCTCGACACGCCTTACTTATTGCAGTGTCGATACGGAGCAGATACGTCGGATAGAACGTGAACGTACAGCCGCAGAGCTTGAAAGCTTTGCTTTGTCGGTAGTTAAAAAATACGCAAAATGGATAGATCTTAAACAGAAACACGATATAAAAAGAAATATATCGATCGACAAAATGCCTTTTCCGTTCGACAGTTTCCGACAGGGACAGCGTGAAGCGGCGGGACATATCTACAAGACGGTAAAGGATCAGACGACGCTTTTTGTTCAGGCGCCGACGGGAATCGGAAAGACGATATCTGCGCTTTTCCCGACAGTCAAGGCGATGGGGGAGGGGCATTGCGAAAAGCTTTTTTATTTAACAGCCAAAACCACGACCGCAAAGGCTGCGGAAAACGCATTGATGTTAATGCAGAAAAAAGGGCTTTATATGAAGAGCGTGAGCATAACGTCAAAAGAAAAGATATGCGAATATCAAAAACAGTGTACGCCGGAAAAATGTCCCTTTGCAAAAGGGCATTTCGACAGGATAAACGATGCGGTCTTTGATCTTATTTCAAACGAAGAGATCATCGGCAAGGAGACGGTGCTTGAATATTCGAAAAAGCACAACGTCTGCCCGTTTGAGTTAACGCTTGACGCATCCGACTGGTGTGATGCGATAATAGGCGATTTTAACTATGCGTTCGACCCTCGCGCAAGTCTTAAACGGTACTTTGAGCAGGGCGGTAAATATGCCGTTTTATGCGATGAGGCGCATAATCTTGTCGAGCGTGGGCGTGAGATGTTTTCGGCGGAATTGAGCAAAAGGGAGATATTCGACGCTCAAAAAGAGCTGAAGGATGTCAGATTCAGCGAGAAAAAAGAGCTTTTGCGGCGAATAAAAAGGCTGAACGGTATTCTTTTGGATTACCGTAAAATGCTTGCCGAAAATGAGACCGAGGATCTCGTTATCCGAAAGCCTGAGGAGCTTTATGATGCTGTTTTTACATTCTGTGATAAATTTTCCGCTTATCTTGCCGAAAAGAAAGACGGGAACAAGGAACGGCTGTTCGGTGAAGAGGATGTTAAAACAGACGAAAACAATGCTTTGACGCTGTATTTTAACTGCCTTGCATTTCTATCGGTCTTTGAAAATGCGGCGGAAGAGTATGTTTATTTTGTTTCGAACGACAGTGCGGACACGCGTGTGAAGCTGTTTTGCGTTGATCCGTCAAGACTTATTTCGGAGGTATGCGACAAGTGCGGCTCGGTTGTATTTTTCTCGGCAACGCTTCTGCCGAAGGACTATTATATGAAGATGCTGGGCGGCAAAAATCTTTTGGAGAGTGAGCCGAAATTTATCCGTCTGCCGTCGCCGTTTCCACGAAAAAACCTGATGATCTCAATATTTTCAGACATTTCGACAAGATACGCCGACAGAGAAAAGAGCCTCGACAGGACCGTTGAAATAATAAACGTTTCAACAAAGAAAAAGGGGAATTACATCGCATTTTTCCCATCGTTTGCATATATGAAAGCGGCGCTTGAGAGGTTCGGAGAAAAGTATCCGGACGTATGTACGCTTGAGCAGAGGCGTGAAATGACAGAGGACGAGAGGGCGGAATTTTTAGATAAATTTACCGCAGACCCGAAAGAGACGATGGTCGCATTTGCCGT
>SVMP01000116.1 GCA_015067385.1 Oscillospiraceae bacterium
GTTGAAGGAAATATATGTTTCCGTGTTTTATATATATGTGAAAACGGAGAGATCAACAGCTATACGACTTTAATGCCGTTTTCTCAATATATTGATCTGAAGGCCGAGTTACCGATCGCTTGTTATGTTGAAGCAAAAACCGTTTATGTAAATACAAGAGCGCTTAATCCGAAAAAGCTTTATTTTAAAGCAACTGTTTCTGTATCGGCAGACTGTACGGTTGAAACAGAACAATGTGCGGTCAAAAATATTGATGAGAACAATGTTTATATGCAGACAGAAGCATTCGAAACATTTAACGTTGTTTGTGAGACACAAAAACCGATCCGTTTGACCGACGATATTTCTATTGAAAACCGAACAGCTAAAAATATTTTAAGGCACGACAGTTATATTGTTGAAACGGAAAGAAAAATTATAAACGGTAAAATGATTGTAAAAGGCGATTTGATCTTAAAGATAATCTATACCGAGTCGGAATCGTCAGAAATAATGACAGTTACACAAAAGAGCGGATTTTCTCAAATATTGGAGATGAAAGAAATTGATGATCTATGTATTTTTGATATAAATTACAATATAAGCGATATTTCAATTTCTTTGATTGCAAATTCCTCTGAAACTTCTTCAGTAATATCGTACGATGCTGAAATATATATTTCAGCTGTTGCATATAAAAATACTGATGAAGCGGTTTGTTTGGACGCATTTTCAACAAAAAATAAAATTGATATTTCAACGACTGCAATGACTTCTCAAAATATATGCAATGTAAAAAAAGAATTATTGATACGTCAATCATTGGATATCGGAAATTACACAAAAATACATGATTTATCCGTTTTATCAGAAATTGAAAATGCTGAATATTATGCTGAAAACGGAACAATAAATATAAGCGGAAGCATGATATGCACGGTTTATCACACAGATTCAGAGGGTGATTTTGCCGTATGCGAAAGAAACATTCCGTTTGAGCTTCAATTACCGGTCAAAACAGGTGGAACGGCGGCTATAGCAAAATGCTACACAAATATTGAAGCATGTGCGTTTGTTGAAAAAGATGCGACAAGTATTGAAGTAAGAATCGATGCAATTTGCAAAGGAACGGTTTCTGTCCTTAATCAAAAAAATATTGTTACAAATGCTGAAATAACCGATATACCTATTCCTCAAAAAAATTCCGGGATTACAATTTATTACGCAGACAAAAACGAAAACATATTTTCAATTGCTAAAAAATATTCCGTAGATCCTCAAATACTTAAAACAGTAAACGAAACAAAAGATATAATTGAGAACAAAAGAGCGATCATTATATAGTATCATTTTACCCGAGAGGTTATAAATCCTCTCGGGTTTTACACAAATACTTGACATTAATATATATTTATGGTAAAATAAATTCAAGAAAAATAGAAAGGAAGACTTTGAGATGTTAAAACTGTTTTTGTTGAATTTATGGGGTAACATTAAAAGATCACCGATCGTTTCGATCATTCTTTTGATTCAGATGATCTTGTTTTCGTATAGCATTTTTGATGTCATTTATACTCAACAGAAAAGCGAACTGAACAATAGCGCATTTCAGAAGGTTTATTCGAATTACAGTATTTACGGTATTGGGGTCAATTCTTATAATCTTACTCCGGAGCACCATAAAGCTTATCGCGGTAAAAAATTCGTTTCTGTTGACAATACGGGATTTGAACAATTCGAAAAACTTGAAGAAAAAATATTTGAGTTTGAAAATCTGAAATCTGCGATGCTTTGGCAGACAAAAATTACACTTCACGAAGAACTTGAAGGTATAGAATGTAACGAAGAAACAAGGAGCCAGTATTCGTTTTATTATCCACAAGTTTCCGATCCACCCTCATATGCGTTGAATGCTTATACTGTAGACAGAGATTATATCGATATCTTCGATTTATCCCTCGACAGCGGCCGTCTTTTTACCGAAGAAGAATTTACGGTATTAGATCCAACTCATGTTCCCGTTCTTCTCGGATATGATTATAAAGACTATTTTTCTATCGGTGAAACTTTCGAAGGTTTTCTTTTTTCCTCAGGTCATTTGACTTCAATTAACGATGAAGCAAATAAAACAGTCTTTGAAGTTATAGGATTTATTGCAAAAGGACAACTGTTTATTCCTTTCTCTTCGGGTTCATTGAATACTTATGATAATCACGTTATACTTCCGTATGTATATAACTCTGTAGAAGAATGGCTCACTATTTATGAAGAAAATCCGGATTATTTTGATAAATCATATTTATGGACACGATACACCGCCGGACTCGGAACGAGCGGAATGATGCAATCTAAAACGTTTCTGGTTGAAAAAGGAAACGAAGAGGCTTTTGTCGAACATCTTCAAAACGCAATAGACTCTGTTGACGATGAAGATGTCCTTAAAATACATGAATCCAACAAAGCTGCAACTTATAAAAGCGACGAGGTCAATGAGAAATTTATAATACTTACCGTTCTTGCGGTCGTAATGCTTGTTTTCTCGTTAATGAACATAATTTTCTCGGCTGTAAACAATACATCGAACAATATAAAGGCATACGCTGTTCACCGTCTTATCGGTGCAACAAAGGCGCAGATACTCATTTTTTCTGCGGCTGAAACATTACTTTACTCTTTGATAGGTTTTCCGATAGGATTTTTATTTCAATATATTCCGCTTTCATCGTCGGATTACGTTTTTAATCCAACGGTGGAACCCACGATCAGATTATGGTTTATAACAGCTGCTCTTTTCATCATTACAGCTTGTGTTCTCTCTTTGATATTTGTTAATAACAAGCTTAAAACATACAGTGTTGCTGAGCTTATAAGAGGACGCGAAGTAAAAAAACAGGGACATTTCCCTGTCTACAAGATCGTAACATTTATAATGTTTTTACTTTCAAGTGTCTGCATCACGTTTATGAATAGTTATAACTGGCAGCTTGAGCATATAGATAGATATCAAAATAATTTTTTAGCCGAAGATACCCCTATGCTTTACGCAACAGTCAAACCTTCGGAAAATCAATCACAGCTAAATATAGACCCGAAGTTAGACGAAGCAGAAAACTACACGCTTGATGTATTTTTGAATAATGTGTATGATCCTAAAAACGAACCGAAGATCCGCGGTTGGTATTATAAAGGAGAAGTTGAAAATCCGGAAATAACAGAAGGCAGATTTTTTACGGAAGAAGAGATATCCGAAGAGTGTAATTATGCGGTTGTAGGTAAAAACGTACTTAAAGATTTTGTGACCGAAAAAGACGGAAAACGCTTCATAACGATTCGAGAAAGAGAGTATGAAGTTATCGGAACAGTAGGAAGAAAAGGACATGATACAACTGTTGACGATTGGGTTTTCCTGACATTCGACACTGTAATGAAAAGAAACTCATTAAAGGTTGCCGAAATTTATATCAAGGGTGCATCTGAGGAAGAAACAACAGCCGTAACCGAAACAATAAAAACCAAATACGCAGATAAATTCAATTCGGAAGAGTATATGGTTTCTCCGATGATCGATCTCGGACTTTCAAAGGATATTCTTAATATTTTTATTGCAATGGTATTTTTAACATCTGTTGTATTCTGTATCTACTATATAGACAAGCTTAAAGATATAATAAATGTAAAGAAGTTTATTGGTTATTCAAAGATTACGATCTTTATCGATACAGTCGTAGAATTTGTTTTAATATCAACGGCATCATTTATAAGTGGTAACAGCGTAATGTTGTTACTTGCAAGAACGATTCTTAAAGACATACCGATATTTGCGGCGTTTGAACTCAACCTTACCGTTATTTCACTTTCATACAGCGCTATACTTATACTTTCATTTATATGCGCAGGAATTGCGATCAATAAAGCATTTAAAGCCTCATCAAGAGAGCTAAAAAAGGGCTGAGTATAATAATACAAAAAACAAGGCTGACTATTTTAATCAGCCTTGTTTTATTATACAAAGATTTATCTTCCTCTGTCTTCCATAAGTATGAGATTAGTCGTGTGGTATGATCCGTTGCGATAGTACTTAACTTCTATTATATCCCCTACTTTGTGCGCTTTGTTAACGTTCTGGATATCCGACATATTTAAAACAGGAGTGCCGTTGATTTCAGTTATAATATCATTTTTTTCAATACCTGCAAGATATGCACCGCTGTTATCTTCTATAGCGGTAACCATAACCCCCTGAGGAACACCGTAATACCTTGAAATCGATGAGGAGATAGAAGAACCAGAAATACCTGTTGCGGGTCGATCTTTAACATAACCGTACTCAATAAGATCTGAAATAATAGGTTCTGCATAATCTATGGGAATAGCAAAGCCAAGACCTTCGACATCTGTTTTTGCAACTTTAAGAGTTGTTATACCGATGACTTCACCTGATGTATTGACCAAAGCGCCACCTGAGTTACCCGGGTTTATGGCTGCGTCTGTTTGAATCATCGTTTCAGCGGTATTTTCTTCGCTTACGGTTCTGTCAAGCGCAGATACGATACCCATTGTAACACTGCCTGCAAACTCTATTCCCAAAGGATTTCCTATTGCAAGAACAACTTCACCGACACGAAGATTATCGGAAGAGCCAAGCGATGCAGGAGAGATTGTTTTATCCGGAGTTATTTTTATAACAGCAAGATCGTTATTTGCATCTCCGCCGATGAATTCCGCGGGATATTCTGTACCGTCGGATAACACAACATCGATCGTTGTATTATCATATTCATCAAAATATGAGACGACATGGTAATTTGTCACGATATATCCGTCATTATTCAAAACAATGCCTGTTCCCGAGGTCGAAACACCACCCACATTATAGGAAAAGAATCCATTTTGATAACGTGTCGAGGGAACCGTAACAAGAATAGCTACGATCGACGGTTTAACCGTTGCGGCAATATTCTGAATTGAAACGGTATCGCCCAATAATGTGCTTGCGGAAACAGAAGGTGACGCAGTTATGTTTGACTGCTTTTTCAGGGTCAACTCAAGGTCTGAAATTGTTGATTGGAGAGAAGATATCTCATCGGAATATTTTTTATCAAGCTCTGCCTGAATGGCGTTAAGCTGTTCATTATAATCAACATTTGCCTCTTTATATAACATAAAGGCGCCTGTGGACAAACCAACAATGATAAGCATTGTAAGAATAATACATACAAATGCTATTCCTCCCCTATTTTTGTTTGTATGTTGATAATTATAATCCACAATATAAACCTCCAAATTATCAGTTTATTATAGTATACCATCCTTTTGTAAAAAAATATACAGATAATTGGGTTAAAAATATGGCAAAGAGCTTTTTTCACTCTTTGCCATAAATATTATATCTTTTTAACTCTGACAGACGGTTCCTTATTAGGATCAGAACGAACTATAACAGACATTAAACCTCCGAAGAGCTTGCAGCGATCAGTATGAAGATCGCATTCATGATCGTTCGGGTCGCCGTTTCCGACACCGATAACAGTTCCGTTTTCAACTTCAACAGAGAGAAGATCATCGCATGATGCGTTGTATCTATTCTTATTGTCAATTGCTTTGACGGAAAATACGGTGATCTTTTCGATCGTATTTTCACAGCTTTCTTTGGAAATAACGTAATCGGATGCTTCGTCAGCGGTTTCAACAACGGTTTCGATCTGTTTGCCGTTTCTTAATCCGACAGCTTTAAGTATACCTTTTTCATAAGGTACGGTAAAGCAAGCAGTCTGGTATTTTTCAACGTTCGCCTTTCCGACGTTCTTACCGTTAAGATAAAGCTCAACGGAATCGCAGTTTGTAAAACATTTGACTTTTACGGGCGTACCTTCGACAACCGAAAGATTCCAATGCGGACAAATATGAAGAACATCTTCATCAGTCCAGTTTGATTTATAATAATAATAAATGTCTTTCGGGAAACCGCACATATCCATAACACCGAAATGGGAGTTCACATTCGGCCAACGGTACGGTGTGGGTTCGCCTCTGTAGTCAAAACCTGTCCAGATAAAAGAGCCTGCAAGATAGTCTCTTACTGCGAAATTTGACCACCAATATTCGGGAGTACATCCCCAACCGGGATAATAATCACCGTATGCATTTACATAGCATCGTTCTTTATCGTCAAAATACTTGCCTCTTGTGCAAAGTGTGCTTGCATCTTCGGTGCCGAGAATGAGACGGTCGGGACGATTTTCATGTACACGGTCCATTGCCTCTATTCCGCCGATCTTGACATAGTTCCAGCCGCGAAGATCGGGAACTGAATTTGATCCGTGTTCGGTTTCACCGTTATTACCTGCATAAATGGTGGGTCTTGTGGGGTCAAGTTTATGGAAAAGTCTGACGATTTTTTTTGCCATCATTTCTCCGACTTCTTTGCCCTGGATAGTACCTTCTTCATTTGCGATAGACCAGACGAATACGCAAGGATGGTTTCTGTCTCGTTTGACAAGTCTTTCAACCTGATACAAAGTTTCGGGACCGGAAGAGAGAAGTCTGTTCTCATCCATAACAAGAAGGCCGTATTTATCGCAAAGACGGAGTAAATCGGGAGACGGAGGATTATGGGAACATCTGTAAGCGTTGACGCCCATGCGCTTCAGAAGCTTTATTCTGTATTCATAAAGAGGACCTGTAATAGCAGAACCAACACCTGCGTGATCCTGATGACAGCATACACCTTTGATTTTGATCTTTTTGTCATTAAGAATAATACCGTTAGTCGGATCAAAAACAACAGTTTTAAAACCCGTATCAA
>SVMP01000117.1 GCA_015067385.1 Oscillospiraceae bacterium
GTGACCCATAACAACGACAACAGGGCTTCTGGGTTCGAGTTCGGATTCATTATCCTCTGTGTCATCGATAAGTTTATCTTCAATCGTTACAACAACTTCTTTTGTAACCTTTGCGCCGAATTCTTCAGCAACAAGAGCCGCAGTATCATAGTCTATTATCTGAGAAGCAGAAGCCATTATACCGAGAAGCATAAGTTTTTTTACAACTTCGGCGTTTGTCATACGAAGCGCAGCCGCAAGTTCTGAAACAGAAAGCTGTTCGGGAAGAACGATATTGGAAAGATGTTTCTTTCTGTCCTTTTCATACTGTTCGATACGTTTAAGCTTTGCAAGCTCATCTTCACGTTTAGTATCGTACTGAGACTTTGATTTATTCTTATTTTTGATTTTTTGTTTACTCTTGCCGTAATCTTTGTTTGCTCTGTCCCCTACGATATCGTTAAGACGTTCATCGTATTTGGAAAGATTAACATTGATATTTGTACGAGTATCAACAACCTTGACGTTTTCATTTATAACATCTTTATCTATGACTGTTATCGTAGCATCGTCGTTATCGTTCTCTATACGGCGAGGAACGATATTCTTCTGTTTTTCGGGACGATCCTTATCTTTTTTGTTATTGTCTTTATTCTTTTGCTGATTTTTAGCGTTTTCAACAGAGAAGCGTTCAAACTTAGCCTTTTTATCTTTATTTCTGTCATCTCTGGAGGCATTTTCATTGATAGCTTGTTTCGCTGCCTGAGCTTTTTCAGCTTCGGCTTTTGCTTTTGCTTCAGCTTCCTTACGGGCTTTTTCCTCAGCTTCTCTTGCCGCTTTTTCTGCAGCCTCTTTAGCTGCTTTTTCAGCAGCCGCTTTTTCTGCAGCTTCCTTACGAGCTTTTTCCTCAGCCTCTTTTGCAGCCTTTTCTGCAGCCGCTTTTTCTGCAGCTTCTTTAGCTGCCTTCTCTGCCGCTGCTTTTGCTTCAGCTTCTTTACGAGCTTTTTCTTTAGCTGCTTTTTCTGCAATTTCAGCTTCTTTAGCTGCTTTAGCATCAGCTACTGCCTTTTCTTCGGATGCCTTACGCTCTGCGGCAAGTCTGTCCATCTCAGAGAAATAAGCAGCAAAATCTTTTACCTTATCGTTCTGTGTAAGATAATCGAAAAGGTAATCAAGCTCTTTTTCTGTAAGCGCAGTCATATGAGAATTAGCGCTCTCTCCGAATTTTTCTGTAAGAATAGCAAGAATATCATTACTTTTAAGATTGAAATCCTTACTGATCTCATGGACTCTGTACTTATTGTGTAAACCCATCAAATTACTCCCCGTATATTATTAACGATAAAAGATGTTTTATTGTCAAGATTAATTATTTTTCATTTTTTTCTTTAAAAGCTCAGCAAAACCGTCATCTGTCACGGCAACAACAGCAACTTTTTTTACACCGAGCGCCGAACCGAGAACTTCCATGGAATAATCGACATGAATTGTTTCGGCTCTCTTTTGTGCATTCAGAACAGTTCTTTCAGCCGCATCGTTTGATGTAATACAGAATGAAATATGCCCCGAATATTCGCTTATTCTGTCCCAACCCAAAATAAGTTTACCGGCACGACGTGCAAGACCGAGAGTTGTAAGAAAGGGGTTGGGCGTATATTTATCATTCATCAACTTTTCCATCCGCCGTAATCTTTAAATTTTCATATATCTGATCGGGAACAGTCATGCGGAGTGTTTTATTTAAACGTCCGTTTTTTATAGCTTTTTTCAGACAAGCAGCATCCCTGCAGAGATAACAGCCTCTGCCACCCAAGGACATATTTTCGTCCACAGCAACAGTTCCGTCAGATGTTTTTGCTATACGAATAAATTCACTCTTATGTGCTCTTCTTCCGCAGCCCACACACTGTCGGAGAAATGCACCCTTCTCTCTTTTCGGTTTCACTGTTATTCTGCGATAATGTCGATTCTGTAACCTGTAAGACGAGCCGCAAGGCGTACATTCTGACCGGTTTTACCGATTGCAAGAGAAAGCTGATCTGCAGGAACAACTACCTTGCAGGATTTAGCTTCTACGTCGATTTCCGAAATACGAACGCTTGCAGGAGAAAGGGCTGCAATGACAAACTCTTCGGGATTATCACTGTATTTAATAAGATCGACACGTTCACCGCTGAGATTGCTGATGATAGCGGAAATTCTTGCCTGTTTAGGACCTATACATGAACCGATCGCATCAACGTTTTCATCATGTGAAACAACTGCAACCTTGGAACGAGAACCTGCTTCTCTGGAAATAGCTTTAATTTCTACGGTTCCGTCAGCTATTTCGGGAACTTCAATTTCAAAAAGGCAACGGAGGAATTCTGTGTTTGAACGAGAAAGAACGATCTCCTGACTCTTTGAGCCGCGTTTAACATCGGACACGCAAACCTTGAGACGATCGCCGTCTTTGGGTTTTTCGCCCGGAATAAGATCTTTTTCAAACATCTGCATTTCGTATTCTTTGATCTCGACATAAATGCATTTTCCGCGTTCATCCACACGGGAAACGACACCTGTAATAATAGTTCCCTTCATTTCTTCGAATTCCTGAAGGAGAGAACCGTTAACTGCTTCATTAATAGCTTGGATAATTACATTCTTACCAACTTTTGCGGCAATACGTCCGACAGATGCTGTGTCACAGTCGAATTCAACGACATCACCTATCTGGTAACTGGGATTGATCTGCTGAGCCTGTTCAAGAGAAAGCTCAATTGCGGGGAAAGTTACTTCTTCAACAACGTTTTTCTTAATAAAAACACGCATGGTTTTGAAAGATTCGTCAAAAGTAACATCAACATTATCTGCAGGAACCTGTTTATCTCTGCGAATGGAAGAAACAATACCTGCTTTGATCTTTTCAAGCATATATTCCTTAGGTATTCCTTTTTCCTTCTGTATCAATTCCAAAGCGTCGTAAAATTCAGATTTCATTTTATCCTCCGTGTTTATGATTATGGCTTGTGTTAATTAATTATATTAAACGAGATCTATTGTTATTTTGGCAACAGTTTTTCTGTCTGCTTTTTTCTGTTCGCCGTTTATTTCAAGAGAGACGAACGAATCGTCTGCCGAAACGAGAACAGCATCGAATTTTTTACTTTTGGGGACAAGTTCATCGTTTGCCTTATAAAGACTGACGGTAACGGTTTTACCCAAGAATCTGTTTAAATGTTCGGTTGTTTTCAATTCTCGAACAAGACCTGCAGAGAGAACTTCAAAGTCATAAGAATGTTCGATAATATCGAGTTCATCAAGAATGGGATCGAGTTTTCTGGAAACAGCTTCGCAATCGCTTACCCAAACACCTTCGGGACGGTCGATGTAAACGCGAAGAAAATATTCGGAACCCTCTTTCTTGAATTCAACATCCCACAGCTCAACACCGAATTCTTTAGCGATCGGTTCGGCGACTTGTTTTACGGTTTCAACAATAGACATCTGATAAAAATCCCCTATATAAACTACTAAGAGCGGTTTTGGTACCGCTCTTAGTTAAGATTATATCACATTCAAAAATAAAATGCAATAGGTAAAAGAAAAATTTTTTCGACAAAAAAGTTATTTCGTGCCGTTTTACGGCTGTTTTCTGTTATTGAAGAACTAAAATATCTCAAATTTCCTTATTGTCGGCATATCGACATACTTATTGATCTTCAACAAAACTTGAGATGCCTTTTTGCCTTTGACGGGAATTATTCTCTTGTGACCAATGCATTCTCCGGAATAGAAAAGCTCACCGTCAAGGAAAATATCGAATTGACGGATATTTTGTCCGTCGGAAATATCTTCCATTATGGAAATATAGTTAATTTCCGTAGGTTTGGAAACAGCTAAAGATACAGAATCCACAGTTAAATGATCTTTTTCACCGTCAACAGAAACTATCGGTTTTCCGAATGTTTCTTTTATAAGTTTACCGAATTCTTCAAACTGTTTTGTATCCTGGAAATCGCCGTCAACGCTGATAGCCATACCCATAAGCAAGTTGGAATTTCGGCCGACAGATCTGATATAGCAATCGAGAAGCTGTTCGGGAGTGAAAATTTCTTTTTCTTCCCCTGCCCTCCAAGCCCAACCGCCACCGAAAGCTCTATGAGTTCTGTTAGGCATGTCTGTCTCAGCGGGCCACCAGTATTTACCGTTAGGATCGCCTACGCCGGCAGCTTCACAATCGAATGTTCCGTCATAAGCCGCCTCGCCGTTATTTGTTGTTGCCCAACAGTTTTCCGGAGCAAGACCGTCTTCATTGCCTACCCAGCGAACATTATGAGCATACTCTTTGGGACCCTGGAAACATATAGCGTTAGGCTGATATTTTTGAAGGATGGGAACGAGGTTCGGCCCGCCTTTCTCTACGGGAATCACGCCTCCATCAAACCATATTTCAAAGAGTTCCCCATATTCTGACCACAGTTCTTTGACTTGAGCCTCGACATTTTTAACGTATTCCCGGTAAAAATCAGATTTATAGTCCATCGCTCTGCTGTCATCGATATCATAATAACCGTTACACCCGGTTGAATAATATATACCGGGCGTAAGACCGTATTTCTCGCACGACTTAATAAAATCGGCAAGGATATCGCCTTTTCCGTCTTTCCATGCCATAGACGCGCAGCTGTAATCATTTACTTTTGTTTGCCAGAGAGAAAAGCCGGTACAGTGATTTGCGACCAACACAGCGTATTTTGCGCCCATTGCATGAGCGGCGGCGATCCACTGATCGGTATCAAGTTTTGTCGGATTCATAATACTCGGCGGAAGTTCGGTTCGCACTGCCGCGGTCTTATAACCCCTGAATTCGGGGTTATATATTTCCATGCAATAATGGATAAGAACGCCAAGCTCCATATCTGCCCATTCAAGCTGTTGCTTTGTTGGTTTAGACTTATACATACAGGCACATCCTTTCAGATCACATCAAATGCCAAACAATTCACGTCCGTTTTCCTCGGTTTTTTTGAGGATCGATTCAACGGGTTCGCCCCTGATCTCAGCGATTTTTCTTGCAGTCCAAATAACATTTTTCGGTTCGTTTCTCGTTCCGCGAAGCGGCTCGGGGGAAAGATACGGGCAGTCTGTTTCTATCATAATTCTGTCTATAGGTGCTTTTAAGGCAACTTCAACGGCTTTTCTTGCATTTTTGAAAGTTACGGCACCCGTAAAAGAAATATAAAAACCTATTTTAAGGAGTTCCTCCGCCATTTCCCATGAACCCGCAAAGCAGTGAAAGACACCTCTTACCCCTGCTTTTTTTACCGCTTCGAGACATTCCGCATGAGCGTCTCTGTCATGTATTACAACAGGTGCATTGAGTTCTTTTGCAAGCTCAAGCTGTTTTTGAAACCAAAATCTCTGGGTATCACGGTCGGAAAAATCATAATAGAAATCAAGACCGATCTCCCCTATTGCAACACATTTTTTATGTTGCCAAAGTTTTGCGATCTCGTCAAGAGACTCATTCGTCATCTTATCGGTTTCATGGGGATGGACACCGACTGCGGCGTAAATAAAATCGTATTTTTCCGCAAGCGCAATGCTTGCATATGAAGATCCGATATCAGAAGAAGCGTTTACAAGAAAGTTGCCGCCGTTTTCGAGATAAGCAGCAATCACGGCTTCCCTGTCAAGATCAAATTTTTCATCATCAAGATGAGCATGTGTATCAAACATATTATTTAGTCAATTTTATCTGTTTACCGTTGTTATCTGCGGATTTAGCTTCCGTGCAAACGATATCTATCGTTTTAGCACAACTTTCAGGGGTAGACATTTCGACCGGAAGATCATTTCTTACGCAGTTTGCAAAATAAACGATCTCCTTATAGTATGCACTCTCTTTATCAAAATCGGGCTCGAATTTTTCGCCTTCATGAGGATAAACAGTAAGTTTACCGTCTTTGAGGATAATAGAACCCTTTTCGAAATTAACACGGAAATTATAATCGAAACCGAATTCCCCGTTTATCGTCCAGTCGTTCTGAACATTGACGACTTTACCGTCTTCATAGAAATAGTTTGTAGAACAACAGTCGTAACCGCTACCTTCATAAACTATCTTACCGGAAGTTGACAGGCTCTGAGGCATACCGAAGAGATACTGAACCATATCAACGTCATGAACGTGCTGATCGTGAAGACCGCCGCCGCCTTTTTCACGGCAAAGAAGCCAGTTTTCAAAAGACCAGAGAGGTGTTCCGCCGCCTCTGAAGAAGTATGCGGAAATAACATTTCCGTAACGTCCGTCACTTACACAGTTTTTAAGATATTCATATTCACCCCAAAAACGCAAGCACTGACCGATCATAAGCTTTTTGCCCGTTTTGGCAGACGTTTCAATCATTTTCTTGCATTCTGCCGCATTAAGAGCCATTGGCTTCTCACAGAAAACATTAAAACCTTTTTTCATAGCCTTAATTGCAACAGGCGCATGAAGGTATGTAGGAAGAACTATATCAACATAATCAAGTTCTTTTTCAACAAATGTTGTACCGATATAAACAACGAGTTCTTCAACGCCCATTGCTTCTAATTCTTCCATCGGCTTGGGTTCAAAACTTTCGGGAAGAAGTTCTTCACCAAATGATTCATAAAGGATAAGACCAAGGTTACGTACGTTTGAGAGGAAGTTCTTATTGCTTCCGCCTACCCAGAAGTCTTCACCCTTCCAGATAAGACTTAAAACGTAGTCGAAAAGGTCATTGATCTGA
>SVMP01000118.1 GCA_015067385.1 Oscillospiraceae bacterium
CGGTTCGCAGTCGCAACATTCGGAAATATCGGATTTGTTGCCAGAACGAGATCAAAGCCTCTTTCTTTAAGATCGTCAACGATCTTTTTCGACATAGGATCGAAACCGCAGACATCTTTTGCGAGGTTGAACTCCTCGGCATAGAATTTATCGAAAACGGGGATATCGTCATAGACCTTATCACCGTAAAATTTTGCGAACTGCGCCCAGAAAGCTTCTTCGTTTTTACGGCTGCCGTCATTTTTGACCATAGCAACAGTCCCTGCCCAGATATTATCGATAAGAGAGGTGGGATCGTAGCCGAGAGGGGCTATTTTTTCTGCTAAGAGTTTAAAATATGATTTAAGGAACACGTCAAGATCCATAGGCAGAAGAGTGCCGTCAAGATCGAAAAAAACAGTCGTTATTTTCATTCAATATTCTCCTTAATGAATTAAAGAGTTTCGCAGATATGTCTTGCAACGTGAACGCCGCTTGCAGATGCATGAGAGAGAGAATGAGTAATACCGCTGCAGTCGCCGATAACAAAAAGACCGCTGTGCTTCGTTTCAAGATGTTCGTCAAGAGAAACTTCCATATTGTAGAACTTAACTTCAACGCCGTAAAGAAGAGTGTCGTTATTAGCTGTACCGGGAGCTATTTTATCGAGAGCGTAGATCATTTCTATAATACCGTCAAGAATACGCTTTGGCATAACAAGGCTCAGATCGCCCGGAGTTGCTGCCAATGTCGGAACAGTAAACGATTCGCTTATTCGGCTTGCGGTACTGCGATGACCTGTTACAAGATCACCGAATTTTTGTATTATAACGCCGCCGCCGAGCATATTGGAAAGACGCGCGATGCTTTCGCCGTAGCCGTTCGAATCCTTGAAAGGTTCTGAGAAATGCTTTGCAACAAGAAGCGCAAAGTTTGTATTTTCGGTCTGAAGCTTGGGATCTTCATAGCTGTGACCGTTTACGGTAACGATGCCGTTGGTGTTTTCGCTTACGACCGCACCTCTTGGATTCATGCAAAATGTTCTTACAAGGTCTCCGTACTGCTGTGTTCTGTAAATTATCTTACTTTCGTAAAGCTCGTCCGTAAGATGAGCAAAAAGAGCTGCGGGAAGTTCTACACGTACACCGATATCGACACGGTTGCTTTTTGTTGGGATATCGAGATCTTTACAGACGGATTCCATCCATGCGCTGCCGCTTCTGCCTGCGGAGATGATACATTTTTCCGCCTCAAACTCCTCGCCTTTATCTGTTGTTACCCTGAAAAGACCGTCAACTTTTTCAACGGTTTTAGCAGGACAGTTAAAACGAAAATCAACCTTATCTTTTAATTCGTTATAAATATTTTCGAGCACGATATAATTTATATCCGTACCGAGATGACGCACAGACGCATCAAGAAGATGCAGTTTATTCTGAAGACAGAGTTTTTTTATCGAGGTGTTGGCGGTCGTATAGAGTTTTGTACCCTCACCGCCGTACGCAAGATTCAATTTATCAACATAATACATCAGGTCGATAGCCTGCTGTTTACCTATATATTCGTAAAGAGTTCCGCCGAACTGATTGGTAATGTTATACTTACCGTCGGAAAATGCGCCTGCGCCGCCGAAACCGTTCATTATTGAACAGGGCTTACAGTTAATACAGCTTTTTATCTTTTTGCCGTCGATGGGGCATTTGCGTTTATGAAGCGGATTACCTGCTTCGATAACGGTTATTTTAAGATCGGGGCGAAGCTTTATAAGCTCATATGCGGAAAAAATGCCGCCCGGTCCTGCACCGATAATTATAATATTTGTTTTCATAAATAATACTTCCTTTCTGCAAGGATAAACTCACAAGAAATATTATACATTATTTTTCACTAAAAATCAATAGTAAAAGTTTTTTATTTTAACATTATAATATTTACTTTTTAATTTTGATATGGTATAATCGGTATAAATTTAAAATGGAGAAAAATTATGGATCAGAAATCTAAAATGCACACGGGAGAGCTTTATCTGCCCGAAGATGCCGAAATAATGAAAGAACAGTTGAAATGCCTCGACCGTCTTTATGACTTCAATCAGACCCGTCCGACAGAACTTGAAAAAAGAGGAGAAATGCTCAAAGAGATGTTTGCAGAGATCGGAGAGGGTTGTTATATCGAACCGCCGCTTCATGCGAACTGGGGCGGTAAGCACTGCCATTTCGGGAAAAACGTTTATGCAAATTTTAATTTAACGCTTGTTGACGATACGCATATTTACGTTGGAGACTACACTTTGATTGGACCCAATGTCGTTATTGCAACAGGAGGTCACCCTATCCTGCCCGAGCTTCGTGAGCAGGCATATCAGTATAATTTTCCTGTACGTATCGGCAGAAACTGTTGGATCGGCGCAGGTGCGGTGATAGTTCCAGGTGTTACAATCGGCGATAATACGGTCATCGGTGCAGGAAGTGTCGTAACAAAAGATATACCGTCAAACGTCGTTGCAGTTGGCAATCCGTGCAGAGTTCTTCGAGAAATAAGCGACTATGACAGAGAGTTTTATTTTAAGGGAAGAAAAACAGATTACGACAAGCTGAAATAATATACTTGACAAATAATAAAAACTGTGTTATACTGAAAAAGCAGAAAGTCAAAACTGCAAAAATAATTAAGCCACAGGAGGCGATTGATATGACAAGCTTATATTCATCGGATGTTATTCTTTCGCCGCTTAATGAGGGCTGATAATCTTTTTTTGAACAGATACGCATCCGATCTCGGGTGCGTTTTTTTGTTTTAACATATGTTTAAGCATCCGAAAGGATGCTTTTTGTTTTTCGTGGAAAGCATTTGCGAATATAAGGCAGACAACGGAAAGTATTTTTCAGGGAGTGATGCCTTATGAAGAGATTAGTATATAAACTGTTGAACATGGATAGAAACACTTCAACATACGTTGAGATGTATGACGGTCATCTTTTACTGAGCTATCCTCACGGTGGAAGCGTTTCAGACTACGATGCAACGTATTACAACGAAAACATAGGTTTTGAAATCTCAACAACCCATAAACTTGCGCAGGATAAGCCGACGGTTACGGTATATATCCCCTACGACGAAATTTTTCACGAAACAAAAGGAGAAACAGCCATGAAACGACTTAAATATTTTCTTTTACAGATGGACAACAATACAACGACATACAAAGAGATGTATGAAGGCAGAATGTTTGTACACCTTCCGCCCAAGCATGTAAGAGGAGTGGAAGAAGAACTTGATCCCGAAATTCATCAAAACCCTCAGTATTGGCACGATGATCTGAGTGTAGATATCGACAGTACCCACAGATTAGCGCAGGATAAGCCGACTTTGACATGGAATATCCCGACAGAAAAGCTCGGATTTGACACATATTCCGTTGCAGCGGCAGATCACTGTCTGCGTGAATTCAAGAAATATATTGATGAATTAAACGCCGAGCTTTACAACAAAAACAGACCCAAGAACGAAACGGGGTGGTATTACCTTTGTGAACCAGGCGGCGAGGTGTTGAAACGAAATGCCGCATACTTTTCGATATGCACACAAAAGGATTATATAAACGGTTCGGGCGATACGGTCTTTATACTTGACGACGGCGTTGTACGACCGCCGAAGATGTGTCTTTGCATTCAGCTTCAGGTTCAACTGCCGAAAAGAAAAATAAGAAAGACTATCCAGATGCTTTGCCGCGATCTTCCCGATGTTGTTGACAAATTCATCATGGAATTTGACCCGACAAAGCTCGAAAAAGCGCTTGAGCTTTCGGAAAAGCAGGCGGCGATAAGAAAATGGTTAAAAACGAGCGATTATTGCGCGTTTATCGCAAACGGAAGCATACTGCCGCGTTCAAAAGGCACAGACTTACCGATGACAGAGGCTATCCCGTTCCGTTCAACTCCCGACGATGAGATCGAGGTCTGCGGGGTTAAAGGTATGGGAATAAAGAAAGGTGTCACGGTCATAACGGGCGGCGGCTATTCGGGTAAATCAACGCTTCTCGATGCGATATCGGCAGGGATATACGATCATATTTCAGGCGACGGGCGTGAACTTTGCATAACGGACGAAAGCGCGGTGAGTATTTCCGCAGAGGACGGACGAAGCGTTAAACACGTAAACATAGCGCCGTTTATAAAATGGTTGCCTAACGGAGACACCGCCGATTTTTCGACCAATCACGCATCGGGTTCGACTTCGCAGGCGGCGAATATCATGGAGGCGGTCGATTGCGGCGCAAAGCTTTTGCTAATCGACGAAGACAGAAGTGCCACGAACTTCATGATCCGAGACAAAGTTATGAAAAAGCTTATCGAAAAAGAGCCGATAACTCCGTTTACGGACAGAGTCAACGAACTGTTTGAAAAGCAAGATGTTTCGACAATACTTGTTATCGGCGGAAGCGGCGAATATCTCTCCGTTGCCGATAAAATCTACATGATGGAAGATTATCTTATTCATGATGTGACGAGCGGTTCGAAGCTTATCTGTGAGGGCTACGGAATTTCCGCAGACACTCCCTCCCCTGCCGATTGGACGCAGAGCAGAACGCTTTATTCGGATCATTTTTCGTCATACCCCGAAGGAAGCGGAAGCGAAAAACTCGAAGTTTCGGACATGGGCTTTATCATTATCGGGGACGAAAGGATAGATGTCCGAGGACTTCACGATATTATTTCGAGAAGACAGCTTGATGCACTCGGTTTTATGCTCCGAGAGCTTGAGATATCGGTTAACGAACATAAGGTAGATATTCGTAAAAAAGTCGATGAACTGTATGAAAAGATCGAGCAAAACGGGCTTGATTTTCTGTATTCCTCTTTCTTTACGACGACCGAACGCTTTCTTGATCTGCCGAGAAAGCAGGAGTTGTTTGCCGTTATAAACAGGATGAGGAAGATAGAATTTAAGAAAAACAGTATTGACATGCTGAAATAAACATGGTAAAATTAAGAAAAAAGCAAGGACGGTACAGTCTTATGTTTGACAGAAGTAAATGGATATGGGCAACAGCGAAGCCCGAAGCAGACGAATATGCGGAATTCCGAACCGATTTTGAATACAGCAACGGAATGAAGCTTTATATTTCCGCAGACTCGAATTATGCGGTATACGTTAACGGTAAGCTTGTCGGTTTCGGTCAGTACGGCGATTTTGAGCATTGGAAGATCGCAGACGAGATCGATATTTCGGCGGCATGTTCAAAAGACATAAACAAACTTACGATCGTTGTATGGTACTACGGTGTGGACACGACTTCCGTTTATAAAAAAGGCAAAGCAGGCGTTATTTTCGAGCTTTGCGATAAAGACGGAAATGTTGTTGTTTCAAGCGGAAAAGGCACGGAAAGCAGAATTTCAAAAACATATAAAAGCCATTATAATAAGGTGATAACAGGTCAGCTCGGTTGCAGTTTCCTTTATGATTCAACAAAAGAAGATGACCGAATTACCGAAGAAGCGGACGGATTCGGGGAGAGCGTTGAAGTCGAAAAACCGATGCCGATAATGCTTCGTCCGATAAAGAAACTTGAACTGAAAGCCCCCGAACCGTTTAAAATAATAAAAAATGACGAAGATACTCGCATCCTTATCGATATGGGGAAAGAGGTTTGCGGATTTATTGATATTGACGTTGAATCAGAATGCGAACAAACCATTCTTATCGCATACGGTGAGCATATTGCGGACGGATGCGTTCGAAGGCTGGTCGGCGGCAGAGATTTCAGCGTTGAAATAAAAGTTAAAAGCGGAAGAACGGTATATATGAATTCGTTCAGAAGACTTTCCGCTCGATACCTTGAAGTTTATGCGGAAAAGCCGATAAAAATAAAAACAGTGACTATAAGACCGACCGATTATCCCGTAAGCGAAAAACCGTTCAAAACAGGAAATGAGCTTTGGGACAAAATCTACGAGATCTGCGTTAACACGTTAAAGCTCTGTATGCATGAGCATTACGAAGACTGTCCGTGGCGTGAACAAGCGCTCTATGCGATGGACAGCCGAAATCAGATGCTTTGCGGATATTACGCATTCGGCGAATACGATTTTGCGAGAGCTTCTTTGCAACTGATGTCAAAAAGCATCAGAAAAGACGATCTTTTGCCGATAACGACACCGTGCGGAGTCGATCTTACGATCCCCTCTTTTTCGATGCATTATTTTACGGAAGTTCGAGAATATTATGAATATTCAAAAGATCTGACGCTTCTCGAAGAAGTATGGGGCAAGCTCTCTTCCGTATTTGAGGCTTTTGTTTCAAACATGAAAGACGGATTTTGCCGCACATTTGCGGGTAACGGCTATTGGAATTTCTACGAATGGTCGGCGCATCTGAGCGGAAACGGTTTTTCGGATACAGAAAGAATTCCCGATCTTGTGTGCAACTGTTTATTCGTTATCATGGCGGAGAACATGGCAAAGATCGCAGAATATCTCGGAAAGCCGAACGAAAGATATAGCGACCTTGCGGCAACTGTTCGAGAAAACATCAATAAAATGTTTTACGACAGCGAAAAAGGCGTTTATATCATGAGAACAGACGGTCCGCACATTACTGAGCTCGGAAACAGTCTTGCGATCCTTTGCGGTGCTGCGGATAAAGAAAAAGCCGAAAATATCGCAGAAAAGCTTGCGGATAAAGACAGCTGTCTTGTCGGGATATCGCTCAG
>SVMP01000119.1 GCA_015067385.1 Oscillospiraceae bacterium
CGCAGCTGTAATCGAATGCGTGCATCGGCTGACCGTATTCGAGCATAACGTAGTTTGTGATGTCAACGATATTGTTGATCGCACGAACGCCGCAGTCACGAAGCTTTTCAACAAGCCAGAGGGGAGAGGGTTCTATTTTGATGTTTTTAACAACTCTTGCCATGTATCTCGGACAAAGCTCGGTGTCTTCAACGGAAACGGAAAGATGTTCGTTGATGTTGCCGCCGCATGTCTTGTATTCGGGCTTTTTAACATTGAAAGGCGCTCTGAATGTACATGCTGCCTCACGTGCAACACCGATTATGGAAAGACAGTCGGGACGGTTCGTTACAATATCAACCTCAAATATTGTATCGTCAAGACCGAGAACTTTGCATATGTCGTCGCCGGGCTTGCCGTTGAATTCACATGCGCCGTTGTTGAGAATAAGAAGTCCGTCTTCAACAGAACCGGGAAAATCGTTCGTCGCAAGACCGAGCTCTTCAACGGAGCAGAACATGCCGTAAGACATAACGCCGCGAAGCTCGCCCGCATTTATGGGTTTGCCGGATGCGAGAGTCGAACCGTCAAGAGCAACGGGAACAAGGTCGCCCTCTTTCATGTTCTTTGCTGCGGTAACGATCTGTATGTTTTCTTCCTTGCCGATATTAACGCTGCATACAACGAGCTTGTCGGCATTGGGGTGCTGTTCGATCTTTTCGATAAGACCTACAACGATGTTTTTTATTGTGTCTGCGGCACATGTAAAACCGGTCGTTTCCGTTCCGGTCATGTTCATTTCATGGGAAAATTTCTTGGGCTCAACATTAACGTTTGTATATTCTTTGAGCCATCTGTAAGGTACGTTCATCGTTCATTCCTCCTTGTTCTTTTACAGACTTTCGAGGAATCGAACGTCGTTCTCGAAAAGCATGCGTATGTCGTCAATATTGTATCTTCTCATAACAAGGCGTTCAAGACCCATACCGAACGCAAAACCGGAATATTCTTCGGTGTCAATGTTCAGAAGTTCAAGCACCTTCGGGTTTACCATTCCTGCGCCGCCGATCTCGATCCAACCTTCGCCTTTGCAGAATTTACAGCCTTCGCCGCCGCATTTAAAGCAGGAAATGGAGATCTCTGCCGACGGTTCGGTGAACGGGAAATAGTCGGGACGGATACGTGTCTTGATATCTTCGCCGAAAAGCTTCTTTGCGATAAGGTCGAGAGAACCCTTGAGGTGAGACATCGTGATTCCTTTATCGACAACAAGACCTTCGATCTGATGGAAAATGGGGGAGTGGGTGGAGTCAACCTCGTCAATACGGTAAACTCTGCCCGGAGAAATGATTCTTATCGGGGGTTTTACCTTCTCCATAGTTCTTATCTGAACGGAACTTGTCTGTGTTCTGAGAAGAATATCGTCGGAAAAATAGAATGTGTCCTGAGTGTCTCTTGCGGGATGATATTTGGGAATGTTGAGCGCTTCAAAGTTGTAATAATCGTATTCAACTTCGGGACCGCTTGCAACGGTAAAGCCCATAGAGATAAATGCGTCTTTAACTTCGTCGAGAACGATCGAACTGGGATGCTTTTTACCCATACGTTTTGCTTTGCCGGGAAGAGTTACGTCGAGCTTTTCTGCGGAAAGCTTCTTTTCAAGCTCAAGCTTGTCGATCTGCTCTTTTGCTGTCTTTATCTTTTCTTCGATAAATGCACGGACTTCGTTAGCCGCCTGACCGATTATCGGACGCATTTCTGCGGAAAGTTTGCCCATCTGGGAAAGTACTTTTGTAAGTTCGCCTTTTTTACCGAGAACTTTTACTCTGAATGCTTCAAGTTCTTCGGAAGAGGCAATGGCAGCAAGCTCTTTTTCCGCATCCGCGCGGATAAGATCGAGCTGTTCTTTAATATTTATTTCCATTTTTACAGTCAACCCCTTATAGTTGCGGTTTGTTTTTTTATATACCTTATATTATAGCATATAAAATGCGGAAATTCAAGTATTTTTGTCAAGATGCCGCTTTTGTTGAAAATTATTCGTTTTTTATCTCGTAAATGTTCTCAAAGAGCCGCGCACAGCGTTATGACATCTTTGTTTTTCGTATCTTCGTCTTTGCCTAATCCAACAGAAAAAGCCGATATCCCAAGCTCGTTTTTTACCCACACCGGAAGCGTTGCCGCAGAATCCCGCAGCATACGTTCATATAATGGAAAACCTTTCAGTTTTGAAATTAATATGGCTTTTTGTTGAATATTATCTTTTATATCTAAACATTTATCTGTGTATATCCCTCTGCTTTCATCTGAAAAAACACAAATAAAATCGGGTGATATCCTTCTTATAAAACCGCAAAGAGACGATGTTTCAAGCTCGCTTTCAGGGTATTCTCCGCCGTATCCCGACGGTGCGGGAGTAAATATTCCCCTTTCCCGTTCGAACATTTTTGCTTTCATCCAATGTCCCGAAAAGTTCTTTGAGAGATCTGTCCCTCTCGCATTTGCGGTCCATTCCGTGTTCGGATTGTTTTTCCTTATCCGCTCCGCTCTGTCGTGGAACGGGTTGAATATATCGGATGTCTGACGGAAATACGCGCCGTCCGGATTTACGTTCGGAACAACATATACCGTTACTTTCGCAAAAAGTACTGCCGCTTTGAATTCACCAAAATTTTCGCCGGAAAATAAACACTCTTCTGCCTCTTTTGCCCATTCGGAAAGCTCTTTGCCCGAAACTGTATCCGCTGCGGAAAATCCGCCTATAAACATTATTTTCTTTATTCCTGTCCCTGTTTTGAAAAATACGATCTCATTTCCGAGCCAGCTTCTGCCGACTGTTCCGCCTTGTGTTTTATTCAAGATCTGCCTCCGTTATTGTTGTTTTTGTTATAATATTTCATCTTATGGTATTATATGTTTATACACCTTTGAAAAATACGTAAAAAGTTCACGGAATATTTACTTTCTCCTCTTTTAATTTGACGAAAAATGTGATATAATATAAATCGATAGTTAATATACCGAAACTATCCACAACTTATTTTTTGTTTAAGAAAATACAATACATAGAGAGGACGAATCCAAATGGGTAAATCAACAATTTCCAAAATCCCTTTTAAGGGGACGGCGGAGCAGGAGCAGAAACTCCGTGAATTTATTGCTGCAAACAAAGATGTTCAGGGCGCACTTATGCCTATCATGCAGGAAGCTCAGGAGATCTACGGCTATCTTCCCATCGAAGTTCAGAAGATCATTGCTGAAGGTCTGAACATTCCCCTTGAAGAAGTTTACGGCGTTGCCACCTTCTACGCACAGTTCAACCTTAACCCCAAAGGTCAGTACAAGATCGGTGTTTGTCTCGGTACGGCTTGCTACGTTAAAGGTTCACAGGACGTATTCGACAAAGCTTGCTCTGTTCTCGGTATCAGCAACGGCGACGTTACCGAAGACGGTAAATTCTCCATCGAAGCTACCCGCTGCATCGGTTGCTGCGGTCTTGCACCTGTTCTTACCGTTAACGACGATGTTTACGGCCGTCTTACCGCAGACGATGTTCCCGGCATAATCGAAAAATATCAGAAAATGTAATGAGAGAATTATCTCTTCACATTCTCGATATTGTTCAGAACAGTATCACGGCAGGCGCAAGTGAGATCACTGTAGAAATTGCCGAAGATATTTCCGCAAACAGCCTTAAAATATCGATTATCGATAACGGCTGCGGAATGGACGAAGAAACTCTTGCAAGAGTGAACGGAACGTTTGCCTCTTCCCGAACGACACGTAAGATCGGCATGGGCATAGCTCTTTTCAGGGCGGCAGCCGAACTTTCGGACGGTCAGCTCGTTTTAACTTCTCAAAAAGGAGTCGGAACGTCTACCGTTGCAACTTTCCGTCACGACAGCATCGACCGCATGCCTCTCGGAGATATCTCCGGGACGATGATGCTTCTTGCGGCAAAAGCACATAATTTCGATCTCATCTACAGACATATCTGGCGTGACTCCGAATTTGTCTTTTCGACAAAGGACATAAAAGAAGTCCTTGAAGACAGTCCTATCGACAGTCCGGAGGTTCTGCAATACATACAAGAATATATCCACGAAAATTTAACTGAATTATTTGGAGGCGAACGAGATGAAATCTCTTGAAGAACTCAGAGCAATAAAAGAAAAAATGAAAGCCAGCGTTAACAACAGAAACGAAAACGACGAAAAGATCAGAATCGTTGTCGGTATGGCAACCTGCGGTATCGCTGCAGGCGCACGTCCCGTTATGACCGCTTTTCTTGATGAAATCGCTAAACGCGGTCTCGAAAACGTTGCAGTTACTCAGACAGGCTGCATCGGTATGTGCAAACTCGAACCTCTCGTAGAAGTTTTCCTTCCCGGCGAAGAAAAAGTTACCTACGTTAAAATGACTCCCGAAAAGGCAGTCAGAGTTGTTAACGACCATGTTGTTAATAAAAATATCGTTACCGAATTTACTATCGGCAGTGCGGAATAAGGAGGAAATTAAATGTACAGATCACACGTTCTGATTTGCGGCGGCACAGGCTGTTCCTCGTCCGGTTCCGCAAAGATCCTTTCCGAAATGGAAAGCGAGATCAAAAAACAGGGTCTCGAAAATGAAGTTAAAGTAGTTCAGACCGGTTGTTTCGGTCTCTGCGCCCTCGGTCCCATCATGATCGTTTATCCCGAAGGCTGTTTCTACAGCAGAGTTACCGTTGAAGACGTTCCCGAGATCGTTTCCGAACATCTTCTCAAGGGCCGTGTCGTTACCCGTCTTCTCTATCAGGAAACCGTTTCCGATGACGGTATCAAATCCCTTAACGAAACCAACTTCTATAAAAAACAGCACCGTGTTGCTCTTCGTAACTGCGGCGTTATCAACCCCGAAAATATCGAAGAATACATAGCTGTAGACGGTTATGCGGCTCTCGGTAAAGTTCTTACCGAAATGACTCCCGATGAAGTTATCGACGTTATCCTTAAGTCCGGTCTTCGCGGCCGCGGCGGCGCAGGCTTCCCCACCGGTAAAAAATGGCAGCTCGCTCGTAACCTCGTACCCGATGCTGACCAGAAATACGTTTGCTGTAACGCTGACGAAGGCGACCCCGGTGCTTTCATGGACCGTTCCGTTCTCGAAGGCGACCCCCACGCTCTTATCGAAGCTATGGCTATCGCAGGCTACGCTATCGGCGCTACCCAGGGCTTTGTTTACGTAAGAGCTGAATACCCCATCGCTGTTAAACGTCTCAGAATCGCTATCGAACAGGCTCGTGAATACGGTCTTCTCGGTAAAAACATCTTCGACAGCGGCTTCGACTTTGATATGGACATCCGTCTCGGCGCAGGCGCTTTCGTTTGCGGCGAAGAAACCGCTCTTATGACTTCTATCGAAGGTCACAGAGGCGAGCCCCGTCCCCGTCCTCCGTTCCCCGCTGAAAAAGGTCTTTTCGGCAAACCTTCCGTTCTTAATAACGTTGAAACATACGCTAACATTCCTCAGATCATCCTTAAGGGCGCTGATTGGTTCTCCTCTATGGGTACCGAAAAGAGTAAGGGTACTAAAGTATTCGCTCTCGGCGGCAAGATCGTAAACACCGGCCTCGTTGAAGTTCCCATGGGTACAACTCTCCGTGAGATCATCGAAGACATCGGCGGCGGTATCCCCAACGGCAAGAAGTTCAAGGCAGCTCAGACCGGCGGTCCTTCCGGCGGATGTATCCCTGCTCAGCATCTTGATACCCCCATCGACTACGATAACCTTATCGCTATCGGCTCTATGATGGGTTCCGGCGGTCTTATCGTTATGGACGAAGACAACTGTATGGTTGACATCGCAAAATTCTTCCTCGAATTCACCGTTGATGAAAGCTGCGGTAAGTGTACTCCCTGCCGTATCGGTAACAAACGTCTTCTCGAACTCCTCAATAAGATCACTTCCGGTAACGGTACTCTCGAAGATCTCGACAAGATGGAAGAACTTTGCTACTATATCAAAGAAAACTCCCTCTGCGGTCTTGGTCAGACTGCTCCCAACCCTGTTCTCTCAACTCTCCGTTATTTCCGCGACGAATATGTAGCTCATATCGTTGATAAGAGATGTCCCGCAGGCGTATGCAAGAAGCTCGTTACATTCGAAATTCTTGACACATGTAAGGGTTGTACGAAGTGTGCAAGAAACTGCCCGGTTAACGCTATTACCGGTAAGGTTAAAGAAAAACATGTTATCGATACCGCTAAATGTATCAAGTGCGGCGCTTGTATCGACAACTGTAACTTTAACGCTATAATCAAGAAATAATCGGAGGTTAGAATAATGGCTGATGTAACTTTAAAAATTAACGGTCTGCCCGTCACCGTTCCTGCCGGAACGACCATTCTCGACGCGGCTAACTCCGTTGGTATAAAAATTCCCACTCTCTGCTTCCTCAAAGATATCAACGCTATCGGCGCTTGCCGTATCTGCGTTGTTGAAGTTAAGGGCGCAAGATCTCTTGTTGCT
>SVMP01000120.1 GCA_015067385.1 Oscillospiraceae bacterium
GACCCCCGTTACAGAAGCATTTATCCCGAAGGTCAGAGCCCCGAAAATTATAATCCGAAAGACATCTACGGTTGTCCCGTCGGCGGCCCCGAAGATCCCGAAAAATGGGAAGAATTTCTTGAATTCAACAACAATCAGATGCGAGAGATCCTCACGAATTACGGAACTGTCGATCTCATCTGGTTTGACGGCGACTGGGAGCGAAGCGCAAAGCAGTGGAAAGCCGATAAAGTACGTGAATTTCTGCACGACATAAACCCGAATATCGTTATCAACTCACGTCTGCAGGGCTACGGCGACTATGACACGCCCGAACAGGGAGCGCCCGTTGTTGCACCGAAGCGTCCATGGGAATTCTGCATGACGATAAATGATAACTGGGGATTCAGAAAGAACGACAACGACTACAAGACGTCGAGAATGATAATCAGAATATTCTGCGACTGTCTTACAATGGGCGGCAATCTTCTTTTGGACGTCGGACCCAAGGCTGACGGTTCGCTTGATCCGAGACAGGAACAGATACTTCTTGACCTCGGTTCATGGATAGACGATAACCGTGAAGCTGTTTACGGCACCGATAAGGGTATAAACTACCGTTATTTCCTCGGCGGAAGCACCGTTTCGAAAGACAGAAAGACACTTTATCTGATCTCTTACGACAGACCCGACGAATATCTCTGCGTTAAGGGGCTGCAGAATCAGATCAAACGCATTTCCGTCCTTCATTCAAACGAAACATTGCAGTATCGTTATTCCGCAGGTCAGCTCTGGATCAACCTCGCAAAAGATCAGATGCACAGATTTGCGACCGTTATCAAAGTTGAACTCGAAGAAGAGCTCAAGCTCAGCCACAGCGAAGGCGAGGTTATTACAAATAACGACTGATGTAAATTACACCGAGAAATCGAAAAGAGCAGATATGGAAAAAATCCGTATCTGCTCTTTTGCTTTTAGCTGCTTTTATACAATTGCATGAAATCTGTGAAAACAATGATTTTTTGAAGGAATACCGTGAGAAGTTTCATTAATTAAAATTGCCCATCCGTTTTTTGAAAACAGATTTGAAACTCTTTGAATTTCGTCATTCCCTCCCACTTCATAATCGGGATAAATATATTCTGTTTTTTGTTTTTTACTTATCACATATTCATATGTTATTGAGGAATCAGTATACTCTTCGTCAGCATTTGATAGAATATTCTTGTGCAACAAAAGTCTGTCGTTGCTGAGTGGTTCAAAGAAAAAATGTTCTTCTGAAAGAATTAATTCAAGCGTGTCGGACTGTAAATGATAACGGTAAATATCGTTTCCGCTTGAAAAAAAGAAAATTGATTCATTACCGAAAAAAACATCAATGGGTATTTTCGCATCGTAAATCAGTTTTTTGTTATTTCCGTTGCAGTCTATTGTTATTATCTGACTGTCATTGATAACGCAGTAAACAATATTTCTAAAAGGATAGACATATGTCGTTTTTTCTTTCAGCAAAACTTTTGTTTTCCAGGTTCTGGCATCTTGTCTGTACAACCAGGTATTACAGTAGTAAATGTAATAATCATGAGTGTATCCGATAGATTCATCTTTAAATTCTCGTTCCTTTGCGAAATATTTTTCATAAGAAAAAACTTCAGCAGCTTCTGCAGATAGCGGTAAAATGTTAACCGAAATTATTGATAAAACGGTGATTATAAAAACAATCATTTTTATTTTTTTCATTTGCACTCCTCCTTAATAAATTATACGGAAACAAAAACCATTTATTTACTTTATTAGACGAAAAAAACAAAAAAATGTTCCGGTTAAAGTTCGGCTTTGCCGATTTTAGCTCGCCGTAAGGCGAATTTAGCTGACCGTAAGGTCAATTTCGCTGCGAACCATGTTCGCTATTTCGCTTTCATCGCGTCCAGCGCTGCGGTCATGTCGCCGATATAAGGTTCGGCTTTGCCTTTAACCATCTGTGTTTTTTCGCCGCCCTTGCCTGCGAGGATAACAATGTCGCCTTTTTCGGCTTTATCGATCGCATAAGTGACAGCTTCGGCTCTGTCTTTAATGAAAATGTACGGTGTTGAGAATTTTTTCAGTTCGGGTTCAACCTCTCTGAATATATCTTCCGGCTCCTCTGTGCCGGGGTCATCGGTCGTCATAACGATAAGGTCGGAGTTCGGGCACGCAACTTTCGGCAGATCGATACGTCTGTCGAGCGCTCTGTTTCCTATACAGCCGAAAAGCATTATTTTTTTTGCATCGGGATAGAATTTATCGACATATTCGAAAACCGCTTCAAAAGATGATTTATTATGCGCATAATCGACAAGGACCGTGATCCCGTTCTGTTCAACGACTTCGAGCCTTCCCGAAGCCGATGCCTTTTCTATTCCGTTTTTTATCTCTTTTTCGCCGACACCCACCGCATGAGCGCACGTTATTGCACAAAGAGCGTTGAGGATGTTGAATCTGCCCGGCATATTGAGCCTTAAATTTTCGATCTCGATCAAGCCTTTAACAGAGAATGAAGACCCGAACTTGTCCTCCGAAATATTGCAGGCATAAATATCAGCGGCGGATGATGTACCGAATGTTACTGTATTTTCAACAGGCGAAACGGCAAGAAACTCCTCTGCATATGGGTCATCAAGGTTTACGGCGCACTTTCTGCAAAGCGAAAAGATCATTTTTTTCGACTCTTTATAATCCTCAAAAGAGGAGTGCTCGGTCGGGCTGATATGGTCGGGAGCGAGGTTCAGAAAAGCGCCTACGGAGAATGTTAAGCCGTTAACACGGTCATATTTTAACGCCTGAGAGGAGACCTCCATTATTGCCGCCTCGGCTTTTTCCTCACGGAAACCGTTCAGGATCGAAAAGAGCTCAAGGGCTTCGGGAGTCGTTCCTGTTTTCTGCCAGGTTTTTTCGCCGCAACGGGCTTCGTTTGTTGAAATAATGCCGACCTTTGCGAATTTCTCGTTAAAAATACTTTTTAACATATACAGCGTTGACGTTTTGCCCTTTGTTCCCGTCAAGCCGACAAGAGAATAAAAGTCGGTCATATCGCCGTAAAAGCCGCGCGCCGCAAAGGACATCGCCTTACGTACATCGGAAACGAGAAGGAGAGGGATATCAACATTGAGATCTTTTTCCGCAACATACGCCACAGCACCCTTTTCGATGGCGGAAACGAGATATTCACGCTTGAAATTAACGCCCTTTGCAAAGAAAAGAGTGTTCGGGGGGATATTTCTTGAGTCGCAGGAAAGATTTTCTATACGTGAGAAAAAACTGTCGGATTTTGGTTCTGTATCTATCAAAATTTTTCTGTCTGCCAAAATTTCGGCTATTTTTTGTACTGTCATTTTACGTGCTCCAAAAATTCATATAATAAAAAGGCGTTATTTGGATAAAAGTAACAAACATGAAAATACTTATCAAAAAGATATAAACAGGTCGAAAAATGTGGAAACTGTCGGGGTTTTCAACGTTATTCACAGGGTTTTCCACAGTTTCTGTGGAAAACTCTTGTATTTGTCTCAAAAAAGAGACACATCACACATTGTACTTTTTATCCAAAGACCTGAAATGAGAAGCCTCCAGAACGTGTTCGGGGAGGATAACATCGCTTTCGGCAAGGTCTGCGATAGTTTGCGCAATTTTAATGATCTTGTCGTAAGAACGCATGGAAACGTTTGAGCGTTCCATAATTTTATTAAGCAATGCGGAGGCTTCGGGGGATATATTGCAAAGCTCTCTTATAGCTTTCGGCGACATTTTTGCATTGCACGTAAATCCGTATGCCGCAAGGCGATCTGTCTGACGTTTTCTTGCCGCATCGACACGCTTTTTTATTTCTGCCGAAGATTCCGCAAGTCCGCTGTTTTCCGCAATATCAGAAGCCGAAACGGGAGGCAGGGAGACCTGAAGATCTATTCTGTCCAGAAGCGGACCGGAAATTCTGCCCATATATTTTTCTATCTGGGATTCTTTACATCTGCAAGGCACGCTCGGATGTCCGTAATAACCGCACGGACACGGGTTCATGGCGCAGACAAGCATGAACGAAGAGGGGAAGATGAGCGACTTTTTAACTCTGTTTACCGTTATAACATTATCCTCAAGCGGCTGGCGGAGCGTATCGAGAATTTTCTGCGAGAATTCTGCGACCTCGTCGAGGAAAAGAACGCCGTTATGCGCAAGCGATATAAGCCCCGGATTCGGCACGGAGCCGCCGCCTGTCAAGCCTGCCATTGAAACGTTCTGATTTGAACGGACAAACGGACGTCGAACGCAAAGCGGTTCTTTCTCTGTCAATTTGCCTGCGATGGAATAAATTTTCGAGCTTTCTATGATCTCGTTAAACGACATATCCGGCAGGATCGAGGGCAGACTTTTTGCGATCATGCTTTTACCTGAGCCGGGAGGGCCGACGAGCAGGATATTATGGCCGCCTGCCGCCGCGATCTCGCAGGCACGTTTTGCGGTCTGCTGACCGACGATATACGCAAAATCGTCGCCCGACGGAGGGAGAGAGCCGATTATTTCATCGAGAGTTTTTTTAACGGGGGACAGCAGATGTTCTTTTTCAATATGATGAATTACGGTCAAAACATCGGGGGCGGCATAGACGTCTATACCCTCAACGACCGCACCCTCATCGGCATTTTCTTCGGGGACGAATATCGCCTTGAACCCAAGCTCCTTTGCGGCGATAACGGCGGCAAGAACGCCTCTGCCTCGCCTGATGTTGCCCGAAAGAGAAAGCTCGCCGAAAAATGCGATATCGTCATCGGGGACGGGTATCTGCCCCGTTGAAGAAAGGATGCCCAGAAGCATGGGCAGGTCGAACATCGTGCCTTCTTTTTTAACATCTGCAGGCGCGAGGTTAACGATTATATGAGCGGACGGGATACGGTAGCCGCAGTTTGCAACGGCTGACGTTATTCTGTCACGAGCTTCTTTGATCGCGGCATCTGGAAGACCGACAATGTCGATGGCGGGTTCCTGCGAGGGACGTGAATCTGTCTCGATCTCGACCTTATATCCGTCAAGCCCCCAAAGGCTTACACAGTTAATCTTGCTTACCATACCGTATTCCTCCGATAATGATGATTTCTTTTTCTTATTTTACAACAAAATCACAGAGATTTCAATAGTTTCACGATATAAATATAGATTTTTTTGAAAAAATGTGCTATAATATAATGTAATGATATTTACTTATTAATATATAACACAACAACACGGAGGACAGAAATGGGTCTTTTTAATTTTTTCGGTTCATATTCTCAGAAAGAACTCAAAAAGATAAATGCGCTTATCGCAAAGATAAATGCGCTCGAACCTCAGTTCAAGGCATTGAGCGACAGTGATCTCAGAGCGAAGACAGACGAATTCAAAGCACGTCTTGCGGCAGGCGAGACGCTTGACGATATACATTGCGAGGCTTTTGCGGCAGTACGTGAAGCGGCATTCAGAGTTATCGGTCAGAGAGCTTTCGACACACAGCTTATCGGCGCTACGGTTCTTCATCAGGGTCGTATATCCGAAATGAAGACAGGTGAAGGTAAAACACTCACAGCAGTTTTCCCCGCATACCTCAATGCGCTTTCGGGCAAGGGTGTTCATATCGTTACCGTAAACGATTATCTTGCACGCCGAGACAGCGAGTGGATGGGTAAGGTCCACAGATTTATGGGACTTACAGTCGGTCTTATCGCCCACGATATTGAGCCTGCCGAAAGAAAAAAGGCTTATGACTGCGATATTACGTACGGTACGAACAACGAATTCGGCTTCGACTATCTGAGAGACAACATGGTAAACTACAAAGAGCAGATGGTTCAGAGAGGCCATAATTTTGCTATCGTGGACGAAGTTGACTCAATTCTTATCGACGAAGCGAGAACTCCGCTTATTATTTCGGGTCACGGCGAAGAGAGCGACGAGATGTACGCAAAAGCATCTGCATTCGTTTCAAGACTCAGATCATTTAAGATCAAGGAAATGGAATCGAAAGAAAGCTACGATGATGTTGACGCCGACTATATAGTTGAAGAAAAGCACAAAAACGCCGTACTCACAAACAAGGGTATGGAAAAGGCGCAGAGAGCGTTTAATGTTGAAAACTGGGCTGATCCGTCAAACGTAGAAACTCAGCATTACGTTAACCAGGCGCTCAAAGCATGGGGCACGATGCAGAGAGATATCGACTACGTTGTTAAAGACGGCGAAGTAATTATCGTTGACGAATTTACGGGACGACTGATGTACGGCAGACGTTATTCCAACGGTCTTCATCAGTCCATCGAAGCGAAGGAAGGCGTTAAGATCGAAAACGAATCGAAGACGCTCGCAACGATCACTTTCCAGAACTATTTCAGAATTTAC
>SVMP01000121.1 GCA_015067385.1 Oscillospiraceae bacterium
CCTCACCCGCCTTTTCAGCATCAACGATCATACTTCTGAATTTGTGTATCTTAAATACCTTGCCGTTTATCGTAGCTCTCTCCTGTCTGAAGAAAACAGGACCGCCGTCATAAAGCTTAATAGCTATAGCGGACACAAGCAATATCGGAGATGACAAAACAAGCATAATAAGCGAAATAACAATATCCATCGCGCGCTTAACAATACGCTGTTCTATCGTCATACCGTTATTTCTGTAAAGAAGGAGCGGTGTGTCGAACAAGTGTATACATTCAGCTCCTCTTACGAGAATATCGGAAATCTTAGTCGTAGCGTATGCTCTGATATCATCTTCAAAGCATATCTTAAGAAGCTTATTTCTCATTTCTGCGCTGATATCGTAAAGAATAACGCCCTCGGATGCCTTTATCTTTTCTTCAAGCTTTTCAAGCCCCTCGGATACATTTACTATTTCTTTTAACACGAACTTATCTTTTCTTGTTGTAAGCTTATGCACAAATGTATCGGGAGAATACTTATCATATACAATAAGCACCTTCTTTGCGGGGAAAACCTTGCAAAAAAGATAGTCACCCAAAATCGTGAGCAAGAATATAAACACAATGTCTGCCGCAAGCAAGAACATCATCGGAATAACGTTTACAAATCTAAGCGAAAGCAATACTATCTGCATATAAGAAACGCCTAATGTAAAAATAGTAGCCAACGTCTGTGAAATAATCAAATTCGATTTACGGTATCTGCCGTATTTTACTCCGTCAAACGAATGTAAAAACGTTACGAAAATAACCATATACAGCACGTACAAAAGCCAGTTCCCTTTTTGAAATAAAGGACGCGGAATATTCTCATTATAATACGAGATCCACATATATGCGTACATGCTTGTCTGGAACAGAACCAAAATTGACGCTAAAAACAAACGGAATAATCTTTTAAATTGTTCTTTGTTTTTCAATCTTATCACTTCCCATAAATTTTATACCCGCATCAGCAGAAATGTCTTTACAGTCATCTTCATAAATCAAAGTGTCAGTAGGTGTTTTTTACACCATTTTAAATATACTCTATTATTCTTGAGTATACCATAAATAGCAATTTTAGTCAATACAATAAATATGAACAACAATTTTGTCACCATACAACAGTTTTTCAAAAAAATTTAATCTTAGGGGAGAAAAAACAAAACAAAAAGCGCATAATAATTGCGTGAGCTTACCAAGCAAAAACTTCATTCACAAAAAAGGGGGGAGTCTTATGAAAGTGCCAACAGAAAAACAATATATGTGTATTGACCTGAAATCCTTCTTTGCGTCGGTCGAGTGTGTCGAAAGAGGCCTCGACCCTATGACAGCAAAGCTTGTCGTTGCCGACACCGAAAGAAAGGAAACGACCGTTTGCCTTGCAGTTACTCCTGCTTTAAAAAAGCTCGGCGTTAAAAGCCGTTGCCGAATGTATGAGATCCCCAAAAATTTAGAATACATTGTTTCTCCCCCCAGAATGAAGAAATATATCGAATACTCAGCAGAGGTATACGGCGTTTATCTGAAATATATTTCAAAAGACGACATACACGTATACTCGATAGATGAAGTTTTTATCGACCTTACAAAATATCTTCCGTTATATAAAATGACAGCAATCGAGCTTGGGGAAACAATAAGACAGGACGTTTACAAAACGACCGGCATACCCGCCGCCTTCGGAATTGGCACAAATCTTTATCTTGCCAAGGTTGCCCTCGACATTACCGCAAAGAAAAGCCCAAGCTTTGTAGGTATTCTTGACGAAGAATCCTACCGAGAAACATTATGGGATCACAAGCCGATAACTGACTTCTGGCATATCGGCAAAGGCATTGCCGCAAGACTTGCCGAATACGGAATATACACCATGCGCGCTCTGGCGCACTACCCCGAGCAAACACTTTACAGAAAGCTCGGCATTGATGCTGAAATATATATCGATCACGCTTGGGGGAGAGAGCCCACGACAATCGAGGACATAAAAGCATACAAAACGCAAAAGCACTCATACGGCAGCGGACAGATATTGCCGAGAAGCTACAGCTATTCGGAGGGTCTGCTTATTGCAAAAGAAATGGCAGACAAGCTGTGTATGGAGATTTTTGACAAGGACTTAACTGCGCGCTCGATGACACTTGAGATAGTATACGAGGGCAAGGACAGAGATTTTTCCCGAGGAACCCACAAATTTTTATATCCCACAAATTCGGCTAAAGAAATCGAGGACGGAATAAAAAAGCTATACGCAAAAACCACCGACACATCTCTCGGCGTAAGAAAAATCAGCATCCGTTTTAACAACGTCGAAAAGCAAAGATGCGAACAGCTCGACTTTTTTACAGACGAAAACAAAAAAATAAAAGAAAATACGCAAATGAAAACAATTAACGGCATACGAAAGCGATACGGAAAAAATTCGATATTAAAAGGACGCGACCTTGAAAAGTATGCAACGGCAAGAGAAAGAAACAGACAGATCGGAGGACATAAATCAGGTGAGGTGTGATCGAGCTAAAATATTCGCCCCATTCAGCCCTTTGCGTGGGCTTGATGAGGCATACAGAGAAAAAGAAAGGGTAATTACCCCGAAAGCGCATCTGTTAAGTGACAGAATAGAAGAAATAAATTTTATATTGACCAATCTTAAAGTCGGCGATACGGTAGAAATCAAATACTACACTGATGGCGAATACAAGAAAATTCGCGGAAAAGTCGAGGCTGTTTTGCCTTCAAAGACGTTAAGAATTTCGTTGGCAGATATTGATTTTTGCAATATATACGATATTAAAATATTGGAAGAAAATAGGGGTGTTTAAACACCATTCCATTTTTTAAATCAAAATATCTATTGCAAATAAGGTCGAAGTATAATATAATTGGTATTGATAGTTTTATTTGTCGGTCGATTCGGATTTGGCAAACAAAATAACAATACGAAAAGAGAGTTAATTTGAATGAAACAGCTTGACAGAAAAGAATATTTTAAAAGACTGTGGCAGCTTTTTGTAACGTTTTTTAAAATAGGCGCGTTTACTTTCGGCGGCGGATATGCGATGATTCCGCTTATCCAACAGGAAGTGTCCGAAAAGAGAAAATGGATAACAGACGAGGAAATTTTGGAGATAGTCGCTATTGCAGAGTCAACCCCCGGACCTATTGCGATAAATTCGGCTACGTTCGTAGGTTATAAGGCTTGCGGATTCTGGGGCAGCTTTGCTTGTACGCTCGGCGTTGTTCTTCCCTCTTTCTTGATAATACTTACAATTTCGGGTATACTCGAGCTCGTTTCCGAATACAGAGCGGTTAAATACGCTTTTATGGGCATCAGAGCCGGTGTTTTGGCGCTGATAATAAAAGCTCTTATCAAGATGTATAAAGCGTGTCCTAAGGGAATCGTTTCTTACGTTATTATGGGATTATCCTTTGTTTTGGCGGCAATCGTTAAGATAGACGTTATAATCGTTGTTATCATGTGCGCGGTAATCGGACTTGTCAGTTCGATAGTTGCTGAAAGGAGGGCAAAAAAATGATGCTTTTCCTTGAATTGTTTTTGACGTTTTTTAAGATAGGCGCATTTACATTCGGCGGTGGTTACGCTATGCTCCCCCTTGTTCAAGCGGCTGTAATAGAAAAGGGTTGGCTTAGCGAAACACAGATCGTTGACTTTATTGCGGTGAGCGAATCGACTCCGGGACCGTTTGCTATAAATATAGCAACTTACGTCGGATCTCAGATGGGCGGAATTTTCGGCGCATTCTGTTGTACGCTCGGCGTTGTATTGCCCTCGTTTATAATTATTCTTTTGGTTGCGAAGTTCTTTGAGAAATTCAAGAACAGCAAGACGGTCAGCGGTTGTATGTCAGGGCTTAAGCCTGCGGTGATCGGACTTATTTCATCAGCCGTTATATCTATCGGAACAACGGTGTTCTTCCCCGTTAGCATAACTTTCGCCGTATTTAAGACAGCAGCGTTTTACGTTTCTGCTGTGATATTTGGAATTATGATGATAGCATCAATGAAGAAGGTTAGCCCGATCTTGATTATAGTAGGCTCTGCCGTCCTCGGAATTTTAGCGGGATATATATTCAATATTCAAATATAAAAAGACGCTTAACAGCGTCTTTTTTGTTTGCAAAAATACGGGCGGATATGGAATCCGCCCCTACAAAAGTGCCCTCTTGACACCGCAAAAACTTTATTAAATTATGTTTTTTACACTTCCAAAATGTTATAGTGCTCGTCAGAGCTTAGACTAAAGCTCTTTTCTATGTCTGCATCTTGTTTTCCGAGAAAACTCTCGAGAACCTCGTATGTATCTTCGGGATATGCCGATTTGTATCTGAGATGCAATACGTCTCCAATCCGGAACATCGCTTCGTCAACCGTTTGTCTGTAAACAGACGTTATAACAAGTCTCGGCGGCCAGAGTATATCCTTTACCTCTTTACCGACTGCAAACGAATTTTCCTTTACAGTCATATGCACATCGCATACGTACATCGGTCTGCCCTTTTCGTTTTGAGCTATCTTCTTTTCAACAACCGTTTCCGAGAAGTCCTTGATTCCCGAAAGCTCAACAACAAGATACGAAAAGGCAACACCGACTGCCACCGTTACTATATTGGGAAGCGAAGACAACGCCTCGACCGAAAACATTACCGCAACAAGAGGTATTCTTGATGCCGCCGACAAGAACGATGCCATTCCAACGACTACCATTATAACTCGGTATTCGGCAGGCAATATTCCGCTGAATATAAGCAATCTCGATACAAGCTCACCGACTATCGCGCCGAAGCACAACGACGGAACAAAAAGTCCGCCCGTTATTCCCGACTGGTTTGCCACAAGCAGCATAACCGCTCTCACAAGCAAATACAAAAGCAACACAAGCCACGGGAAATAATGATTTTCTATTATCAGGTCAATCAGCCCGTGCCCCGTTCCGATAAAGCCATCGGACAAAAAGCCGAGTAATCCAACCACGATAAACACGATAACAAACTTTAATATAAGCGGAAAATTTTTCAACTTTCCGTTTATAACCTTATTAAGCGCACGGTATAATTTTGTATACAAAATAGCAACCAAGCCCGTTATAATACCCACGAGAGCCGTCGCCCAAACGTATCGCATAGGCAATACACTGCCTATCTCAAAATGAAACAACGACACGTCCCTTCCGAATATAACACCAAGCGCTCTCATTACAACGCTTGCGGTAAGAGTCGCTGTTGATGCCGCCATAAAAATCAACGGTGAAAAGCGGTGATGTATCTCCTCAATAGCAAAAAGCATAGCGCTGATAGGCGCACCCGTCACCGCGGCAAAGCCTGCGCACGCTCCGCCCGTCATAATATATTTATCCCACGCCTTATTTTTCTTTGAGAATATATCGACCGTTCCTCTGCCGACAGCACAGCCCATCTGTACGCTCGGCCCCTCGTTTCCGAGCGGCACGCCGCCGAGAAACGTAATTAGTGCCGAAAAAAGAAGCACAAATGCGCTCGCAAGCCATCTGAACGATATAAATCCTCTTATAAAAGCAACAACAGTCGGTATTCCGCCGCCCTTACAGTCGGGCTCGTACTTTATCAAGAAATATGAAGCGCACGCAAGAAGACCGACTACACCTAAAAGCATAGGTAAATGGCTCGGATTTTCTCTGACAAATCCATAAACCGTAGATGAAAATTCAATAACGCGCGAAGCTAAAAACTTAAATCCGAATATAAAAACTCCGGTAAAAGCTCCGCAAACTGCGGAAAGAAAAATGCAGGGAAAAAGTGTGTTTTTCAGTTTTAAACGCTGTTTCTTTTCCATATCATTTACTTCACTTTTTATATTATAATTTTAGTTATGGTGAGTATCGTCATCATATTTGGGCATGATCTTGTAATAGTCAAGAATGGGAATTAACACCAATGCGGTAAGCCCTGCTGTAAATCCACCGTTGTACAATACAAATCCGCCGTGCATCGCTGCCGTAGACGTGCATATTACAGCCGACAAAAATCCTGCCAATATACCGATCTTGTACCCGTATTTACCTGCAAACGGACAGAGTCCCGTTGCAAACGCGAGGCCGTTTATATAACCCTGTGTAGACAAATTCCACGGAATATCCATTCCGCCGATAACACATATAACACAAACCA
>SVMP01000122.1 GCA_015067385.1 Oscillospiraceae bacterium
GGCTCACATCCGATCTTTTTGCAGAGCTTGATAAATTCATCTGTTCCGAATTCGTTCGATTCTTCAACTCGCCAAGCTTTGTCAAAAGTTTTCGGTCTGTCTTTGCCTACACCTTTTTTCCAGTCGTAAGCGGAAACGTAGCATCCGCCGGGCCAACGGATTATCGGTGTCTTTATTTTTTTCAATGCTTCGATAACGTCTGTTCTGAATCCGTCTTCATCAGCAAATTTTGAGGTGGGATCGTAAACACCGCCGTATATCTGTCTGTGAAAATGTTCGAGAAAATGACCGTACAGCATTTTATCGGCAGTGCCGATAGCCTGTTTTGTCGTAAACGTGATCTTCATAGTGTTGCTCCTTTTATTTATTTAAGTTCAATTACATTTACGGAGTGGGGTGCAAGCGTTGCTTTACCGTCAAAGGGAACCCATTCGGAAACGGTAATGCCGACTTCTGTTCTGTCGATATCGTTATATGATTCTGTTGAGGGACCGTTGAGTGTGTGTATCCTCATCATGGAAACATTGCCGTCAAGCGTATCGAATTCAACGGTCTGCTCATTTTCGGGGTCTTTGTTTGTTGCCGCAACAGCGTATTCACCGTCACCGTATGTTATTGCGATATCAACGGTATCGACGGTCCTTTCTTTGTTGTTGATTTTTCCGTTCATCGTGGGGACATTTTCCGACCATGTTTTGAGAACGGTGTCTTTCAGAAGATTTGAGTAAAGCTCAAATACGAAATATTGCGGACGAAAAACAAGACCGTCTTTATGTGTAAATATCGCGCCTCTTGTATTGACAACGGGGGAGAAACAAGCCATTTTTACGATATCGCAGTTTCTCAGACATGTGTTTAAGAATGCTGCGGAGAAGACTGCATCTGTCATCGTATACGTTTCGTTTATATCGTTTTTGTTTCTTTGTTCGAGAACTTCTTTTTCATAGAACTCCTCATTGATCTTTCTTCTTTCGTCGGTCGTCATCGGCATATTGGAATTCGGATGATACCAGCCTCTCAGATTCCATTCATCATAAGCGATCTTTATTTTATTTTCATAGCCGAGCGCTTTCAGATATGCACGTACTCTGTCGATATTGCTGACGATCTCTTCGCCCGTAAGAAGCATAAGTTCTTTATAGTCATGATTCTTCAGACCGTCCGGTCCCCATTCCCAATAGCTGTGAATTGATAACCAGTCGAGGTACGGACCTGCTTTTGTAAGAAGCTTGATGTTCCAGTCGAGGTCAACGATCGATGCTGCGGAAAGCTCTATTGTCGGGTCAACACGCACCATCATTTTCGAAGCTTCACGAACGAGATTTCCCCATTCATTGGAATCTTTTTCGCCTATTTCGTGAATGCCCCAGTTTTCGTTGCCGACACTCCAGTATTTAACGTTATGCGGTTCTTCGTAGCCGTTTTCTTTACGCTGTTTTGCGTATTCGCCCATATCTTTGAGATTGCAGTATTCTACCCAGTCGCTCATTTCTTCTGCAGTACCTGTGCCGCCGTTGGTGCAGATATAAGGCTCACAGCCGATCTTTCTGCAGAGTTTTATAAATTCGTCTGTTCCGAATTCGTTCGATTCTTCAACTTCCCATGCTTTATCGTAGTTTACACGACGTTTTTTGCCAACACCTTTTTTCCAGTCGTAAGCGGAAACGTAGCATCCGCCGGGCCAACGGATTATCGGTGTCTTTATTCTTTTCAATGCTTCGATAACATCTGTTCTGAATCCGTCTTCATCCGCAAATTTTGAAGTAGGATCGTAAACACCGCCGTATATCTGTCTGTGAAAATGTTCGAGAAAATGACCGTACAGCATTTTATCGGCAGTGCCGACTTTTTGCTTTGTCGTAAATGTTACTTTCATTGTCTTTTACTCCTTTATTTTTACCGACTGTATTTTGTCACCTACGGCTATCATCCATCCGTCAAGAGATCCCTCTTTAAGAGTTATCTCACAGCTGTCACCGCTGAAGACCGCCGTTCCTATATGTTCACCCGTAAAGAAAGGTACCGTAATATCTGTTTTATACGGATTAAGGCTGATTATTTTTTTGCTTGCATCTATTTTAAGACCCGAAGCCGCGACCATTGTTGTCCAGGAGGAGAGGGGACGTGTATATCTCGGACCGCATTCTTCGTGATTCCAGAGTCTGCCGCATCTGAGCTGATTTATATGTGTGCTTTCAACGATAGTATCACAGATATCTTCCATGCCTACCGAAAGAGCAAGCGCCGCTATAGTGTATCCGATACCTGTCCAGATCGTTGCTGCCTGGCAGTTTTCGTAGGTGTCAAGGCTGACGGAGCTTCCGTCGGGACATGTTGCGTTAACAAGACCGTAATTCGGATCGTAGTTGCCGTCGAAAATCGTTTGCATAAGGTGACGTATCCTTTCATCAGAAAGATTGCCGCCTATGCCTGCCATACGCAAGAACCATTCGCCCGAGATCTGATCGGTCATGAGTGATCCGTCAACAAATGTTCCGTTTTCGTCGTCACGTCTCCAGAGATCGTAATATTTTCCGTTCCAAAGTCTTGTTTCGAGAGATTTCAGCCCCTTTTTAAGCAGATCCTGCCATTGCTTTTTACGTTCGTTGTCTCCGAGAACGGTTGCTATTTTAACAGCCGCTTTCAATGCCGACAGCCAAAGAACGCTGATGTATGTGGGCGTGCCCGAAAAGTTCCATGCGTCATATGTGTTTCTTGTCGTGTCATAGTCCGGCAGACCGTCTCCGTCAGTATCAAGCTGACCGATGGAGTCCATTGCTTTCTGCACGGGTATCCACAGACGTTCGAGATAATCCTTGTTTCCCGTATAAAGATAATCACGGCAGACCATCAGAACAAATTGATTGTTCATGTCTATTCTTTCGAATCCGTTGTCAACATGGTCAAGGTCGGGCGTAAAGAAATGGTGGACACGTCCGTCTTCACGTTGGAACGCTGCTCCCATTTCCATTTGTCCCAACTGAAGTTCGGGGAAAAGTGCCAAAAGACCGAAAGATGCCTGGTATGTTATATCGGTAGTGTGAAAACCGCATGAACTGAAGCCTTCCCACAAACCGAATTTTCCGTTCTTGATATACCATGAGTCTTTTATGATTGTTGAAAGCTGAGCAGACCAAGAATCGGGATAGAAATCGGGAAGCGTTGTGTTGTAAAGAACATCTGCAAAAGCTTCCGCTTTGTCTGCGATCGCCTTGCTGTTCTTCGAAAGATATTTGTTTACTTCGAGGGCGTTTTCAAAATGGTTTTCGTACATATGTCCGAGTCTGTTGTGGAACTTGCTGAAATGGTTCGGGAAAAACCATGAAAGGATAAATCTTACTTTTTTCGTTTCGTTTGCTTTTAACTCGGCTTTGTTGCAAAGAGCGCAAACACCGAAATCTGTTCCCATTCTGTCTATAGAACCCTTACATGCAAAAAGGAAATCTTCTTTTTCTTCACGTGTGCTCGGAAATTCGGGGTTCAAATGACGTACTCTGTCACAAAGAGAGAGGGCAAACGGATATTGCATCATTTCCGCAACGTATTTGTCTATGGCTTCATCGGTCATATCTGAAATTTGCGAGGAAAGCTGTGTGGGAAGTTTTCCTATCGTCGTATTGGGAAGTTCACCGGTCTTTCTGAATTTGAAAAGGAAAGATTCTTCGGAAATGCCGAGCTTTGAGTATGATACGAAATTTTGGCTGAACAGAGTGTGTTCTGCTGTTATGTACGAGATCTCGCCGCCCTCTGCGGAATAGCAAAGAGAGCCTCGGTTAGGTTCGTTGTCTCTGTTTTGCCATGCAGGGTATTTGGGTGAGTTTAAAAATACTCCTGTCACTTCTCCGTCGGTGTAAAGTTCGTTGATACATCCTCCGTCATTACAGAATGTCGGACGCAGCAGGGACATAAGACTGACTTTTATCGGCTTGTCCGTGGGGTTTGTTAATGTAAAATCTATATAGAAACCGGGAGTTGAGCTATCCTTGACATTATGGGGGACGAAAGGTGCGATTGCTTTCATCTTAACGTCAACAGGAAGTTTGCTGTCTTTATATTTAAGTTCTCCGACGGGGAACTTTCCGTCAAATTCTATCGTTTCAATAGGCTTGTTCCATGCGAACATGCTGTATCTGAAATCCTTTTGATCTGTTTTCATGCCGAGTTTGCGAACGATCGGCGTTTCGTTTTCAGATTCCGTTCTTACCCAAAACGACAGCGCTCCCGTGTGTTCTTCGCCTTCAGATGCGTTTGTTTCGTTTAACGCATATGCCCATTTATCAACGTTTGCTATCTGCCATTGGTGAAATTCGCCGTCGGGAAAAAGTTCAACCGAGCCTGTTCCGATACCTCCGAGTATAACGCCGCATTCCTGGGCTTTTTGTGTAATGATCTTAGCCATATATCCTCCGAAATTATTATCAATTAACTTTATAGTAATGATTATATCATAAAAATTTCTTTATTGCAAGATGTATAATTTATTTTTATAAGACATTAAAATGTTAAGAAAAACACTTGCAATTATTCTTTATGTGTGCTATAATTAGTATGTATGGATGTATTTTCCGTATTATTTCAGAAATTTATCCGACAGCGGTAAATGCTGCGGAAATAAAATAAGGAGTAAATTGCTATGCTTTTCCCCAACATTGACAAGATCCAGTATGAGGGTCCCAATTCCAAAAACCCCCTTGCTTTTAAATTCTACAACCCCGATCAGGTAGTTGCAGGCAAGACCATGAAAGAACATCTCCCGTTCGCTATGGCTTGGTGGCACAACCTCTGCGCAGGCGGCAGCGATATGTTCGGCCGTGAAACCGCAGATAAATCTTTCGGCGCTGAAAAAGGCACCATGGAACATGCAAAAGCTAAAGTTGACGCAGGTTTCGAATTCATGCAGAAACTCGGTATCGAATATTTCTGCTTCCACGATGTAGACATCGTTCCCGAAGCTGACGATATCAAAGAAACCAACCGTCGTCTCGATGAGATCACCGACTACATTCTCGAAAAAATGAACCAGACCGGTATTAAATGCCTCTGGGGCACCGCTAATATGTTCAGCAACCCCCGTTTCATGAACGGTGCAGGTTCTACCAACTCTGCTGACGTTTACTGCTTCGCTGCAGCTCAGGTTAAAAAAGCTCTCGAACTCACCGTTAAACTCGGCGGTAAGGGCTACGTTTTCTGGGGCGGCCGTGAAGGTTACGAAACCCTTCTCAACACCGATGTTAAATTCGAACAGGAAAACATCGCAAACCTCATGAAGATGGCAGTTGCATACGGTAGAAGCATCGGCTTTACCGGCGACTTCTATATCGAACCCAAACCCAAGGAACCCATGAAGCATCAGTACGACTTCGACGCTGCTACCGCTATCGGCTTCCTCCGTTACTACGGTCTCGATAAAGACTTCAAGATGAATATCGAAGCTAACCACGCAACCCTCGCAGGTCATACCTTCCAGCATGACCTCCGTATCTCCGCTATCAACGGTATGCTCGGCAGTATCGACGCTAACCAGGGTGACTACCTCCTCGGTTGGGATACCGACGAATTCCCGTTCGATATCTACGAGACCACCATGTGTATGTACGAAGTTCTCAAAGCAGGCGGTCTTACCGGCGGCTTCAACTTCGACGCTAAAAACCGTCGTCCTTCCTACACCGTTGAAGATATGTTCCATGCATACATTCTCGGTATGGACGCTTTCGCTCTCGGTCTTCTCAAAGCTGCAAAGATCATCGAAGACGGCAGAATCGAAGAATTCATTGCTGAACGTTACAGCAGCTACAACAGCGGTATCGGTGCTAAGATCCGTTCCGGCGAAGCTACCCTCGAAGAACTCGCTGCTTACGCTGAAAACATGGGCGCTCCCGCTCTTCCCGGCTCCGGCCGTCAGGAATACCTCGAAAGCATCGTAAACAACGTTCTTTTCTGCGGTTAATTATAATTTATCATAGAATGGAAACTCAGGATTTTTGTCCTGAGTTTTCTTCTTGACAAATTCCTCTTTTTATGCTATAATATGCAAAATTGAATAAGAAAAGCTATGATGGAAAGAGTAGCCTTTGCGGAACATTCAGAGAGAGAAACATATGGTGGAAGTTTCTTATGGAAAA
>SVMP01000123.1 GCA_015067385.1 Oscillospiraceae bacterium
CATTTGACCTTTAGTGGGCAATATGCACCCCAACTTTAATTTCATTTTTATCGTTGGATTTTAAAATTGGACTAACATTGATTCCATGAAAAGGGTTATTTTCTTTAGTACCAATAAAATCGATGCCTTTTTCAACGATCTCTTTTCTCAGAGGGGATGCTGACGCCAATTGCGGCCATATTTTTGCAGGTCTGTTATTACTGTATGCACCCATTCCGGCTCTGAGCTTTAACAGTCCTTTTTCGGGACGTAAATGTCCGGGAACATCATTCCATTTTTCTCCGCCTACTGCACCGAGAAGTACGCTGTCGCTGTCCGTACAGCGCTTCAGCATTTCTTCGGGAAGAGGTTCGCCCCATTTATCTATTGCGCAACCGCCCATGTCAACTTCTGTATATTGAAATTCGTGTCCGTATATGCTTGCGATCTTGTTTAAAACAAGTATTGCCTGTTCTATTATTTCAGGACCGATGCCGTCGCCTCTGATAACCGCTATATTTTTATTCATTTGTATCCTCGCTTTCTTTTAACGAAGCCAACAGTCCTCCGCCTTTGATTATATTTTGAATAAACGGGGGAAACGGTTGAGATCTGTATTCTTTTCCTGTTGTCTTGTTTATGATCTCACCTGTATCAAAATTTACACTGATCTCGTCGTTTGCGTTTATTTCATCAACTGCTTCAGGGCATTCCAATATCGCAAGACCGATATTTATAGCATTTCTATAGAAAATTCTTGCGAAGCTTTTCGCTATTACGCATCCCACGCCGCATGTTTTTATTACAAGCGGCGCATGTTCTCTTGAAGAACCGCACCCGAAATTCCAACCTGCAACAATTATATCTCCGTTTTGTACATTATGAACAAATTCTTTGTCTATGTCTTCCATACAGTGAGCTGCAAGTTCCTGGGCGTTCGATGTGTTAAGATAACGTGCGGGGATTATAACGTCCGTGTCAACATTATCTTGGTATCTGAATACTTTTCCTTCTGTTTTCATCTTTTTAATCCTCCGCGGGCGCTGTTATATATCCTGTCAGCGCACTGGTCGCCGCAGTCTTGGGAGAGGCGAGGTATACTTCGCTTTTTGTATGTCCCATTCTGCCGACAAAGTTTCTGTTTGTTGTTGAAATACAGCGTTCACCCTCTGCAAGAATTCCCATATATCCTCCGAGGCATGGACCGCATGTCGGGGTCGAAAATACCGCACCGGCATCAATAAATGCTGTTGCATATCCTTTTTCAATGCAATCTTTCATTATCTGCATCGTAGCGGGGATAATTATGCATCTCACACCGTCTGCAACTTTTTTGCCGTTGAGTATTTCATATGCTGCTTTCATATCTTCCATTCTGCCGTTTGTACAACTTCCGATAACTACTTGATCTATTTTGATGTCGGAAAGTTCCTTTGCGGGTCTTGTGTTTTCGGGCAGGTGAGGACAACTTACTGTGGGAACAATTTTTGAAAGATCTATCACGATCGTTTTTTCATATTCTGCATCGGGATCGGCCTCGTAAATAACAGGTTCTCTTTTTGCTCTTCCGTTAAGATATGCCATTGTTATTTCATCAACGGGGAATATGCCGTTTTTTGCGCCTGCTTCTATTGCCATATTGCAAATACACAATCTGTCGTCCATTGAAAGTGTTTTAATGCCTTCTCCGGTAAATTCCATACTTTTATAGAGAGCGCCGTCAACTCCGATCATCCCGATTATTGTTAATATAACATCTTTTCCGCTGCAGTTTTCAGGCAGTTTTCCTGTTAATTCAAATCGTATTGCAGACGGGACTTTAAACCACGCCATTCCTGTTGCCATTCCGGCTGCCATATCTGTGCTTCCTACACCTGTTGAAAATGCACCGATTGCTCCGTATGTACATGTATGACTGTCTGCACCGATAATGCAATCTCCCGCTGTTACTATACCTTGTTCGGGTAAAAGAGCGTGTTCGATACCCATTTTACCAACATCGTAAAAATGGCTTACACAATGTTCGCAAGCAAATTCTCTGCAAGCCTTTGACTGTTCTGCCGCTTTTATATCTTTGTTGGGAACAAAATGGTCAAGAACTATCGCAATTCTGTCCTTGTCAAAAACACTGTTAAATCCGGATTTTTTGAACTCATTTATAGCAACGGGTGTTGTTATATCGTTACCCAAAACAATATCCAGTTTTGCATTTATAAGCTGTCCCGGAACAACCTTATCGACCCCTGCGTGGTGCGCAAGGATCTTTTGTGTCATAGTCATTGCCATAATCAAATTCTCCTTATTATTTGTTCATGTTTTTCATGTTATTGAATGCACTGATGAGAGCGTTTGCACTGGCATGGATAATATCGGTGTCTGTTCCTGCACCCCAGTTCATATTACCGTTGGCATCCTTGATTCCTATATATGCCGCTGCCACACTTCCGGACCCTTGTTCCTGCATACTGTGTTCTGTGTAAACTATAAGTTCATAGGTGTCTCCCGTGAACATTTTAAGAGCATTACTTACAGCATCAAGAGAACCGTTTCCTGTCGCTCTGACCGTTGTTGCTTTTCCTTCTTTAACAAAAACGATCTCGGCTTCAACATCTGTTCTTTTTCTTCTGTGAAAATGCATTTCCGAAACAGAGATAGGATCTTGATGGAAAAAATAGTGTTCTTTAAAAATATTAAGAACGTCTGCAACTTTCAGTTCTCTGTGTTCTTTGTCTGAGATGCTCTTACAAAGATAACTTAAATGCTCTCTCATTTCCGCAGGAAGAACATATCCGTATGTTTGTTCAAGCAAGTACCCGATACCGCCCTTGCCGCTTTGAGAGTTGACCCTTATAACATCCGCGTCATATGTTCTGTTTATATCATGTGGGTCAATGGGAATATAAGGCACATTCCATTCGTGAAGATTTTTTTCTTCTCGGTATTTCATGCCTTTTGCTATTGCATCCTGATGGCTTCCCGAAAAGGCTGCAAAAACGAGTGAACCGGCATAGGGCGCACGTTCATAAACACGCATTCTTGTACATTTTTCATATTTCTCAACAAGATATGGCATGTTTGAAAGATCAAGCTTGGGATCAACGCCATGTGAATACATATTCATTGCAAGCGTTATTATATCAACATTTCCCGTTCTTTCTCCGTTTCCGAAAAGTGTGCCTTCAACTCTTTCAGCACCTGCAAGAAGGGCAAGTTCTGTATCTGCAACACCTGTGCCTCTGTCGTTGTGCGGATGAAGCGAAAGTGTAACATGATCTCTGTATTTGAGATTCTTGCTCATAAATTCGACCTGGCTTGCGTAAACATGCGGCAAACTCATTTCGACCGTTACGGGAAGATTTATAATAACATTATTGTTTCTTGAAGGTTCGAGAATATCGAGAACCGCATTGCAAACATCCAACGCATACTCGGGTTCGGTTCCCGTAAAACTTTCGGGTGAATATTCGAATCTGAAATTGCCTTCATATTCCGAGGCTAATTTTTTTACAAGCTTTGCGCCTTCGACAGCAATGTTTTTTATCTCATCTTTTGATTTTCGGAAAACTTGCTCTCTTTGCGCAACACTTACGGAATTGTAAAAATGAATTATTGCATTCGGAGCACCTTTGCAGGCATCGAATGTTTTTCTGATAATGTGTTCGCGGCACTGTGTAAGAACTTGCACGGTAACATCATCAGGTATCATTTTCTTGTCTATAAGCGTTCTGAGAAAATCGTATTCGGTGTCGCTTGCAGCGGGAAAACCGACCTCGATTTCTTTAAATCCTACTTCGACCAAAACTTTGAAGTATTCAAGCTTTTCCTCCAAGCTCATCGGTATAACGAGACTTTGGTTTCCGTCTCTCATATCAACGCTGCACCAGACAGGCGGCTTGTCTACTTTATCCTTTGTTACCCATGTGTTATATTTTTGAGGTACATTAAAATATCCGATCTTATATTTACTTGCGTTCATCATAATTGAAATTACTCCGTTTCAGCTATGACCTCTATTTCGACTAACGCACCTTTCGGAAGAGATTTAACAGCTACGCACGAACGCGCAGGCTTGCTTGTGAAATATTCCGCATAAACTTCGTTGAATTCGCCGAAATCAGCCATATCGTTAAGATAACATGTTGTTTTTATAACTTTTTGAAGCGAACTTCCTGCCGCTTCGAGAACATTTGCGAGATTTTTACAGACTCTGTGTGTCTGTTCGCTTACCGTTTTGCCTACCATTTCACCCGTTTCGGGTAGTAGGGGAATCTGACCGGAAGTAAATATTAGATTGCCGACTCTAATTGCCTGTGAATAAGGTCCAATTGCTTTCGGTGCATTTTCTGTGTAAATTACGGTGCTCATTTTAAAATCTCCTTGTTTAATATTGTATCTTCAAACGAGGCTTTCGGCTGGTAAATAAAAAAAGTCCCAAAGCCTCTGTAATAAGCTTTGAGACGGGTGACATTACACTCGCGGTACCACTCAAATTGCGGCTATAAAATCAACCGCCACTCTTCGGAATCATATTAATTCCTATGCACTAACGCAGCATCTTCGGGAACAGTCTACTGATATTTCTACTTTCGGTGTTCCGGCTCGGAAGTGAGGGGCCATTGAGAATGCATTATACCGATTCGCAGCAACCATCGGCTCTCTTTAATAACACAAGCTCGACCTTCTTCGTCATAGCCTTTGTGAAAAAATTATATCATGATACAACTTTATTGTCAATATGTTTTTTACGTAAAAATTGGAGTTTTACATTTTTGTCACAAATCAATAATCCTCGAAAAGATTGTCTATTATTGTTTTACGTCGAAAACTTCTTTTTTTCTTTGTCATTTTATTTGAAAAGTAAGAGGTGTTTTCCTTGATTATTTTTTTCGCTTCTTCGGTTATTGTTTTTCCGTCTGAATATTTTTGAGGCTTCAGTATGAAGATCGCTTGTTCAAAAACTTCTCCTCCGCATTTAACGATTACTATCTGCTTGTTTATCCCTTTTATCATATATCTTCTGTCTCCGTTCTTTTGTTCCGCTATATTCAATAATTCCCTTAAATATGATTTTTATGCAAAACTAATCTTAAATAACTTGACAAAAAAATGATTTGTGTTATAATTCAGATGATTTTAATTAAGTATATCGATTGTGGAGATTTAATTATGAAAGCTGTTATTTTTGATATGGATGGGGTTCTTGTAAATTCCGAACCTGTTATAATAGAAGCATCCTTGCGTGTTCTGAAAAAATACGGTGTAACTGCGAAAGAAACCGACTTTAAGGAATTTACAGGCATGGGCGACGATCTTTTTATAGGCGGCGTCGCACGAAAATACGGACTTGAATATGATCCTAAAATGAAAGCCGAAGCGTATGAGATATATCTTGATATAATTGACACTCATATACAGAAATTCCCCGGTGTACTTCCGCTTATAAATATCTTAAAGGAAAAAGGATACACTCTTGCAATCGCATCTGCCTCCGACCTTATTAAAGTTAAAGCAAACGTTAAAGCTGCGGGAGCATCTGAGAATGATTTTGCGGCTATTATAACAGGCAGTGATGTCGAAAGAAAAAAACCGTTCCCGGATATTTACCTTAAAGCTTCCGATGCAATAAAAATCGATCCGTCTGAATGTATCGTTATTGAAGATGCTATTTCAGGAACAAAAGCAGGTATTGCCGCAGGTATGAAAGTTGCTGCAGTAACAACATCTTTCCCTGCCGAAGATCTTTGGCAGGCAGGGGCAAGTTGGGTATTTGATGATATTTATTCGGTTTCCGAAATAGTTTAATAAGGCGAGAAAGGTCTTTGGCATGGCATCAAACAATGAACAGTTGAGATTTTCGCCAAGACAGAGATTGATCAGTGTTCTCTGTTTTTGCGCATATCTTTTTGCATATCTTATCAGGGTAAATCTCTCTATTGCACTTCCCGACATAACCGAATATCTCGGTTTTTCCGATACATCCGCCGTCGGACATATTCCCGGCACTTTTTTCTGGACTTACGCCATTGGTCAGCTCGTTTCTGGTTGGCTCGGCGACAGAATATCTCCGAAATACATGATAGGTGTCGGTCTTTCGGTGTCTGTTGTGATAAATATACTCT
>SVMP01000124.1 GCA_015067385.1 Oscillospiraceae bacterium
AGATATTTATTGGGAACTTATAGGCTGAAAATACAAACTGCTGTGATTTTTTCTGATCACAGCAGTTAATTTATAAAATTAGACAATAGTTTCATCTTACGTCACATTTTTCTGTTATCATTTACTCACTTATATTTGAAATAACGAGGGCTTTTTTATGCTGATGTGTCCTGTTTGCGGTAAGAATTTTGTTGTTAATGTCGCTTTCTGTGAAGAATGCGGATGGCTTTTCGGTAACGATATTACCGCGCTTTCAGATCCGCTTTGTGTGTCTGCCGATGATATACGTACGTATGATCTTCGCGTTTATGAAGCAAGAATGAAAGTACAAAATCATATTAATGATAATATGATAGCCGTTTTTGCAAAAAAACTTACTGCAGAACAACTCAATGCCGCATCAAACAGTCTTCTTGCGGAAATTTTTAACAGTGTTTCTCCCTTGCTTGGAGATTCTATAGTTAAAAAGCTTTGCGACGAAAAAAAGAAGACCATTTTACTCGAAGAAGGAGATCGTTATCTTTCCATAAAGAATGAGATCATCGATTATTTTGAACGTATTTCCGAGGCTGTATCAAATATGAACGGAAATACTGTAAACGACGGCCTTTTTTATCAGCTTGACAATATGGTTTTCTTTTCAAATCCCAATGAAAAAGGTCAGCTTTACAAAATGAATAAAAACGGAGACGAGGTAAAACGTATTTCATACGATAGCTGTTTTTCTGTTTTTGCATATGAAAACTATATCTACTATTGCAATGCATCCGATAACTGTCGTATTTATAGGGTACGTCGTGACGGAACAGCCTGTAAAGCATTGAATAACGATATTTCCTGCTTCATTACAATTTATGATAATTATATCTACTATTCAAGCCGAAGCGACCGTTATGGCTTATACAGACTTTCTCTTGACGGCTCCGAGAGAAAAAGAATTGATGCCGACGGCGCACGAGAAATATATATTGTTGATAATATCATTTATTTCCAAAGCTACAAACATAAAGACAGAATCTTTTCGATGAACCTTGACGGCTCAAATAAAAAACAGTTAAATGATGATGACTCTACTTTCCTGAATTATAACGACGGTAAGCTGTATTACTGTAATGCATCGGATAAAAATGCAATTTACTCTATGAATACAGACGGTAGTGACCGTAAAAAGCTAAGTTCTGATAACTGTTATTATCTTAATGTTTACGGAGACTCTGTTTATTACAGTAATTATTCGGACAAGCATACTTTGTACCGAATGAACAAAGACGGATCAGATAAACGGAACCTCAGCCGCGACGAAGTATCATATATAAACGTAACTGCTGATTGGATCTATTATAAAAACCGCAAAGATAAGAACAGTATGTATAAAATAAAACATGACGGATCTGAATGGCAGAGATTTGACTGATCCACCGTTTTATAAAATTCTGCCAAACATTATAAAAATAACAAAATATTTCAAAGCATGACAATATTTTTTCTTGACTTATAATGGATAAGCGTTTATAATTTTTATAATAAATTACGATAGGAGATAATCTAATCATGAGCATTCTTGTTGAAATCAAAGAAAACCTTATTAAAGGTAAAGCTAAAATTGTTGCCGGTCTCGTACAGCAGGCTGTTGATGAAGGTATCGAACCCAAGGCAATCCTTGAAGAAGGCCTTCTCGCAGGTATGTCTGTTGTCGGTGAAAAATTCCAGAAAAATGAAGTATACGTTCCCGAAGTTCTCGTTGCTGCAAGAGCAATGAACAAAGGTACTGAAATCCTCAAACCCCTTCTCGCTGCTGCAGGCGTTGAATCTATCGGTAAAGTTTGTATCGGTACTGTCAGAGGCGACCTTCACGACATCGGTAAAAACCTCGTTAAGATGATGCTCGAAGGTAAAGGCTTCGAAGTTATCGACCTCGGTACTGACGTTACCCCCGAAAACTTTGTTTCTACCGCTAAAAACGAAGGCTGCCAGATCATCTGCTGCTCCGCTCTTCTTACAACCACTATGAGCGCTATGAAAGAAGTTGTTGACCTCGCTGTCGCTGAAGGTATTCGCGATCAGGTTAAGATCATGGTTGGTGGCGCACCCCTTACCGATGCTTTCTGCAAACAGATCGGCGCTGACGCTTACACACCCGATGCTGCTACCGCTGCTGACGTTGCTGCAAGCTTTGTTAAATAAGTTAATATAACTTAAATTGAAGGAACTCCGAAATTTTCGGGGTTCCTTTTTACGTATCCGGAATATTTTCGCTTTCAATATTTACAATGTTATCGATCATTAGTTATGTTTCGTCTCTTATTGTTATCAGACGTTCAAATCAATTATAAAATTCAAAAAAATAATTGAAATCCGGATTGACAAACAATGATCTGCAATGTATAATAAAATCAGTTAATACCTGCTTGGATTTTGAAATTTAAGGAGCGATGATTCTATGACATATAGCAGTTGCGAAAATAAAAGATATTATTTCCCACCGTTGCTTTCTAACGGAGATATATCTTTCGCCCCTGATAAAGAAGGAATGCTTGGGTATACAAAAGCAGATGCCTATAAAGCCGGTTTTTCTGCTTTTGACGGTATTGTTGTACGTTCTGCCCGAAGGACCGCACTGTGTAATTCTTTGCAAGCTCGTTTGTTTCCGTTTGGTTCATTTACTTTTGATGCCGGAAGTAATGTGGAAACTTGGTCTCAAACTCTTTGTCCTGAAAAAGGTTTTTTTGAAAGTGATTGTTCTTATGAAAACGGTAACGATATTCATTCTCAAGGATTTATTCATCCTGATATGAATATCTATGCTCTTCAAAAGACGTTTAAAAACATAAACGGGTCAAAAAAGTTTTCGTATGACATTAAGCTTTGCGGATATGATGCCAATATAAGTAAGTATATAAATGTTTTGTATGTGAATAGACTCGAAGATGTGTGCTGTATAGGTTTTAAAATGTACGGTATGGATGTTTTTTCAGGTGAAATACATTTTAAGGTTGATAAAGATTTTACTTTTGAATCAACCGATCATGGCGCAAAGATCGTTTTTGAGGCATCGGAAGGCGAAAAAGTAACATTTTACTATTATCTTGAAGATGATCTCGGTGATGTTGATTTTTCTGAGGTACTTAAGGTATATAAACAAAAGATTGATGAAATGGGTTTTGACTGTCTGTTGGAAGATTGCGAAGATCATTATAGTGAATATTTTGGTTCAGGATATGTACAAACCGCTGATGAAAGATTAAACAGTATTTATAAAACATCTCTTTATTCTGTTAAATGTAATACAACAAAATATTCTATCTCGGTCGGTTTTAATAACGGGGCTTGGGACGGCAGATTTTTTGCTTTTGACGAATATACTTCATTTATCGGACTTCTTGGCTCAAATCGTCTGGATTTTGCTAAAAGAGTTCCCATTTATCGTTTGAATAGCTTGAATACTGCAATTAAAAGAGCAAGTGATTGCCATAGAAACAACGAAACGGAAGATATGGCACGCTTTCATTGGGAAACAGGTGAAAATGACAGAATGGAGCTTTCACCTGACGGTAATTGGCTTGATCATGTTTTCCATATACCTCTTGTCGGTATTGGGGCTTTTAATTATTATGAATATTCGGAAGATATAGAGTTTTTAAAAGATTGTTATAAATTGATTCGAGCTTGTTCTAAATTTATAACTAAACATATGCTTTATAGAGATGGAGAAAAATTTTATATCGGAAAATGTACCGATCTTGAACGTCTCGGCTCTTCTGTTCAGAATCCGTTTATGACAGTTTGCGGTTCGATTAAATTATTGGAATGTTGCAGTAAGTCTGCGGAAATATTGGGGATAGATAAAGAATATGCTGAGGAATGTAAATTTATATCCGAGAAACTTCGAGAAAATCTTCCTCAAACAGATGAGATGTATGTTCCTTATCTGAACTGTAAACAGAAAAGTATTGCTGTTTTTTCTTGTAAATTTCCGTTTGATGTCTTACCTCATGACGATAATAAAATGTTGAACGCTTGGGACGATTTTGAAATAAACGGGGGTCCCTACGGTAATATGTATCCCGGAGGAAGCGGTATTTCTCCTTGGTATGCATGTTGGAAAGCATCGGGATACGCAAGAGCTAAAATGACAGAAAAAGCTTATTATGCATTAAAACAGTCTTACAGATCTGTCGGCGTATTCGATGAAATGTTTGAGATAAATGAGGAAACGTTTGGCTCTCTTCCATGGTTTGCAACAGCGGCAGGTATCTTTATTTCTACAGTAAACGATATGATTTTACAGTGCAACGATAACATGATTGATATTTTACCTGCGTTTCCGAATAACATGGATGTTTCGTTTAAATTAGCAGCAAAAGGCGGCATTACTGTTGAAGCCGTTGTGAAAAATGATAAGCTCTTAAACGTTGTCGTAATGAAAAACGGTAAAGATGTAGCTGATCGATACGTGATAAATTTTCATAATAACCGATATTCTTTGTAAAAAAAGAAGGCATTATTGAAATGCCTTCTCTTTTTATAATATGTTGAATTATTCCGCTTCAATATCTATAATATTATCCATCAGAAGCTTCGTTCCGTCCTTCATTGTTATCAGACGTTCAAAACAGTCGATCTTCTTCACTTTCCCTTTTATTTCAATAAACGCACCGCCGTCTTTTCGTTCATCGGGTTTGAAATAAGTGAAGGCAACATCGGGCTCATTTTTAAGTTTTTCTGTCAATGTCTGAAATTTTATATTAAGAATGTTCAATGCTTCTTCGTTTAATTCAAATTTTTTATCTGTCAACCGTGCCGTTTCGGAAATCACGTCTTCATATCCTGTAAGCGCCGCAAACGGAGAAAACTGCGCTGCACGGTCACTCATTGGCATTTGCGGTCGGGTAGGGGATATATGATGCGGCAGGTTGATTATATCGTCGTATTGACCCATTATGCTTTATGTCCTCCGATCTGTTCGTTCCTGTCTTTTGCTGTTGCACCTTGTTCCAGATTCATCCCTTTAAGTATTGCGTTTTTTCCGAATTTGTTTTTTATGCTTAACATGGCTTTCTGCATTTTCTTTTCTCTTTCCGCTTCTTCTGTATCGTTTCGATGCTTTTCTTCAACTGAATCCTGATCCGAAAACAAGTCAAGCTGTTCGCATTCTTCATATTTGGAAGCAGATATTTCATCTATGACATTTGCCGCCGTTATGTTAAGTCGTCTGATAAGCAACTTTGAATTGATTATTTTATCATAAAGCTCTGAAACTGCGGTCAGTATCTTTTTGGTTGATGATGTGTATGAACCGAGATTTATTGAGCCGTGTGCTTGCTTCGGTATTTTTCTGCCATAACCGTCAACGGTGACATCGCCGCTATACTCTTTCATCTTCGCCTTATCTGAAAGGTTTTCAACATCATATCCTATCGTAACAACTATCTGATTTGTTACCAATCCTTTTTCAACGAGGTCCAGAACGAGAAAATCAGCCATTTCTTTCAGTACGAGTTTTGCCTTTTCTGATTCATACGGTTCCTGTAAAACTTGACCTGAACTCAAACTGTTTGAACTTGGCTTGTAATTTTTAACATCTTTAATCGTACAAGGCTCCCAACCCCAGGCATGGTCGATCAGCAATTCAGTGTTTTTCCCGAATAATCCGTATAAAATATTTTCGTTTTCAACAGAGCACCTTGCAATGTCTCCCATTGTATAAAGTCCTTGTTGTTCGAGTTTTTTTGCGTAACCTGCTCCGACTCTCCAGAAATCTGTTAACGGCTTGTGATCCCACAATGTTCTCCTGAATTCCATTTCATCAAGCTGTGCTATCCTTACTCCGTTTTTATCTGCGGGGATATGCTTTGCAACTATATCCATTGCAACTTTGCATAAAAAAAGATTTGTTCCTATTCCTGCGGTTGCGGTGATTCCTGTTGTGTTAAGGACATCGAGAATTATCTTCATTGTAAGTTCTCTCGGAGAAATTGCATATGTTTTAAGATAATCCGTAACATCCATAAAACCTTCATCGATAGAATAAACAATTATATCTTCGGGAGCAACATATTTCATGTACACACTGTATATCTTG
>SVMP01000125.1 GCA_015067385.1 Oscillospiraceae bacterium
AATAGACCTCTACTACACCGGCTATTACACGAAAAACGTAAAAATGGCATCGGTTTCTCAACTTGCAGTGGACGATGCTCCGAATGTAAAGGTATCAGTTGACGAAATCGGTGCAGAAGCACCCGACTCGATAATCAACAGATATGTTTCAGCCGGTTACAGAGGCGACGATTTCATCGAAGAACGTGGCATATATTTTAACGGCTACATAGATCCCGTAAATATGCTTCAGGGCAGATTTTTTACTCACGAAGAAGTCAACGGTTCAAGCAAACTTGAAATTGCGGTTGTGGGTAAAGAAATTTACGAAAAATATGTTACTTTCAACGAGAATAACGAGCCTATCTACCACAGCCCGGACCTTGATAAAGACCTTTTGGTCATCGGTGTTATGGGTAAAGAAGATCAGGCAACAAATCTCGACTTGATCGTTCTTATGCCGATCAGATTAGGTGCAATCAAATTCGGTGCGGCAGGCTCTTACACTCTTGACGGCAAAGATGAAGCAACTGTTGCAAAATTGGAAGAAGTTTTCACTCGCCACGTATCAGAAACCGCAATGGTAAACACAAGAGAATACACACCTCGATTGACCGTTGAAGCACCGACCGATCTTCTCTTTATGTTATTGATAATGATCATAATCAATGCAGTAGTTTTCTGTTTCTATTACGTTTCCAAGCAGGAAAATATTCATTATGTCAAGAAACTTGTCGGCTACTCAATGCGAATGATACTGATCGACACCTTCCTCGATTTCAGTTCACTCACTTTCGGCGCATTCGTAACGGGAAACGTGATCGTTCTTTTACTCAAAGAGACAATTTGCAAAGACATTCAGCTTTTCGAGATCTACATGATCGATCCTGTTGTTATTGCAATTTCTCTTGTCTCCGTTTTGCTGCTGGCGGTCTTCCTTTCCGTTATCGCAATCGCAAAAACATTCGCTTCAACGAATAATAACCGATACAGGAATTAAATAAATAACAAGAACTCCTCTAAAAAACGTTGTGCTTTTTTAGAGGAGATTTTGTCTATTTTACACAAATAATCGATATGTATCAATCAAATCTTTTATACTGTATTTTGTGTTGACCCTTGAAATCATGGCTTTTTCATGTTATAATATAAACATAAGATTGTCCGACACATTTATAAACATTACGGAGGTGCAACATGAAATACTTATTTTCGGACCTTTGGGCGAACATCAAAAAATCCCCATTTTTATTCCTATTTTTGTTTTTACAGATAGTTATAACGAGCCTGGTCTTGTATTCTGCGCTTGCGAACTATTATTGGACAGAAGAGAGAAGTGATTCCGCGCAGATCGCATGGGGCGATAAAGAATACTTGAAAATGGCAGGAACGACCAATATGAACATCCCCAAATGGGAACTCCTGCTGTTTTCCAGACCCACAAGGATTCCCTATAACAATAATGGGGATTATTCTGTAGAAAACAATTTACGTATTTTCGAGAATATTGAGAGATTCTGCGAGGAAGCATATCAAATAGACGGATTAAAAATGATTCCTTTTACTGAAGATAATCTTCACTTGAAAGAATCGAAAAATTGGACTGAAGAAGATAAGGTCAACAGCGAATATACTTTATTCTGGGATCATAACGATGATGGGCTTGATACCGTCCATGCGTTACATGTTGGATCCGAAACGTTTGACTTTTTTAATTTAAAGCTCAGCGAAGGCGAATTTTTTTCAAAAGAAGACTATTTGTTTGACGGCGAATATATTCCCGTTATCATGGGAAGCGACTATAAAAAATACTATACCCTGGGCGAAGAATTCCCTGCAAAATCAGGTGACTATGTAGACGGCACATATAAAGTTATAGGTTTTCTTGCGGAAGATCAGTATTTCAGTTCTCCTTCAAGAATGGGTTCGATACGTACATATAATAATCACATAGTTATACCTAACATTGAAAGAAGCCGTGAAGAACTGCTTGGCGATTATAAAGATTGGGTATTTCTTTATACATCAAGATTTATGCAATGTTATTATATAATCGAACCTGAACAATTCGATGAGGTAAGAGCAAAGCTTGACGCTCTTCTTGTCAAATATGATTTTAATGATACGGTATGTACATATAAGCCCCGTATTGAAAAAGAGCTTGCAAGCAACTACAAAGATCAGTTAGCTATAAGCATAATTGTATGCATGATAACGCTTCTGTTCTCTTTATTCAGTTTTGTATTCACAATGCTCTATAAGATCGACAGCAACATGAAAAACTATGCTATACGCATGGTCGTCGGTGAAACACGAAACGGTATCGCTATGCGATATTTGTTTGAATCTTTCGTTATATTTTTACTCGGTCAAGTTGTCGGCTTTTTCGCCTTTAGGATATACGCCGTAAACTCCTACATATATCAAGGCAACGTTCGCCTTGAAGTACCGACATTGCAGACGGGCATTGCCTTGAATATCTTATTTTACATTGTTACGGCAATAATCCTTTATATCAGCATTAACGTTAAGCTTAAAACATACAGCGTTGCAACTCTGATAAGAGGCAACGAGGTCAAAAAAGAAAGACGTATGCCTTTTTACAGAGTTGTCATCTTCTGTATGCTTGCAATAGTCGGCGTATTCAGTATGTTTATAGCAAGTTATCAGGTTGCGCTCGACAGAATCGATCTTTACTATACCGGTTATTATACTAAAAATGTTAAAATGGCTTCCGTTATGAAGCTTATGGAAGAAGACGCTCCGAATGTAAAGATAGTATTTGACGAGATCGGCGCGCAGGTCCCGGATGCGATAATCAACAGATATGTTTCCCTTGGTTATCGAGGTGAGGACTATATTTCCGAACGCGGTATATATTTCAACGGCTACATCGACCCCGTTAATATGCTCCAAGGCAGATTCTTTACGCATGAAGATGTTCTTTCAAGAGAATATATTGCAGTTGTAGGCAAAGAAATCTACGAGAAATACGTTACTTTCAATGAAAATAACGAGCCTATCTATCATAGCCCGGACCTTGATAAAGACCTTTTGGTAATCGGTGTTATGGGTAAAGAAGATCAGGCGACAAATCTTGACTTGACAGTTCTTATGCCGATCAGATTAGGTGCAATCAAATTCGGTGCGGCAGGCTCGTACACTCTTGACGGCAAAGATGAAGCAACTGTTGCAAAGCTTGAAGAAGTTTTTGTTGAACACGTTTCTCAGACCGCAAAGATCGATACACGTGATTACAATCCGAGACTCACCGTTGAAGCGCCGACAGACATGCTTTTCATGCTTCTGATAATGATCATTATCAACGCAGTAGTTTTCTGTTTTTATTACGTTTCAAAACAGGAAAATATTCATTATGTCAAGAAGCTTGTCGGCTACTCAATGAGAATGATATTGATCGACACCTTCCTCGATTTCAGTTCACTAACTTTCGGCGCATTCGTAACAGGAAACGTGATCGTTCTTTTACTCAAAGAGACAATTTGCAAAGACATTCAGCTTTTCGAGATCTACATGATCGATCCTGTTGTTATTGCTATTTCTCTTGTCTCCGTTTTGCTTTTAGCGGTCTTCCTTTCCGTTATCGCAATCGCAAAAACATTCGCTTCAACGAACAATAACCGATACAGAAATTAAATAAATAACAAGAACTCCGAGAAAAACTCGGAGTTCTTCATTATTCCTTGCAGAACAAATGGAATTTACTTTTTAGTTGTCGCAAGTATTCGGGTTTTGAACAACAACATCTCTGAGGCTTGCAATGGCATAATATGCGGTCTTGCCCTCGCAAGAGACGGTAATTGTTGCTGTTCCGTAACCGACAACAGTTACCTTACCGGAAGATGAAACTACTGCCACGGAATTATCGGAAGATGAGAAAGAAATATTTTTCAGTTCTTTTTCAGGGTAAGATTTGACCTTAAGATCAACGCTTGAGCCCATCTTCAACGATTCAAAGAATATCTCAGACGCAGAGGATTCTTTACCTGCAGGGTAAACGTAAAGTTTTTCTACGGAAATTTCTTTTTCGGGTTCTTTTTCATATATGGCAATTACGGAAAGTTCCTTTTGGACGTTCTTTATATCGGTGTCCCAGCCTTTAAAGATATAGCCTGTTCTTTCGGGGTCTTTCGGTGCAATAGCATCTTTACCTTTTTCTACGGTCTGAACCGAGAGCACAGAGCCGTCCCAGTCGTAAAACTTAACGGTAAATGTCTGAACAGGTTCAACATCGGGAGTGATCTTTTCGAATTCCGCACGGATCGTATGAAAAGATTTAACATCATTGAAGATGTACATAGGCTGTATGCCTACGGATATGTTGTCCACATAAACAGCTTTGATCTTGTAACCGTCTTTGGGTGTAATAAAGAACATTTGATCTTCGCCTTCAATTACCTCCGCAACAGCAGGATAGATAGAGCCACCCTCCCCTGCGCTTGTCCAGATCTGATGCTTGATGGGTTTGTCTTCAACAAATTTTACGGTAACCGTGATGTTTCGGTTAGGCATGATAAAAGTGTTTTTTTCAGTAAGAGCAAAAGCCCCATGATCTGCCGAAACAGATTCGACCTTCCAACCGGAATCGGGAGTTAATGTTAAAGCAATAACGTCTCCGGCTTCGGCTTCAGATACACCGTTAACAGTACCTTTACCCTCGATTTTGTAAGTAACGGTAAATTTTTCGGTTTTTACTGCAGTGTCTGTGTTTTCGGTGTTCGTTTCGCCCTCTGCAAAAGCAGGAAGAATAAACGAAGTAAGCGCAAGACATACAGCAAGAATGACCGATGTGATGCTTTTTACAGCTTTTGTGTGCATGAGTGTTCCTCCAAAAAAATAAAATGACTACATGGAGGCAAAAAAATAAGAACGCCACCATGTGACGCTCTTATTATAGCAAACGAATATATTGTTTGTCAATACTGCACAGCTAAATACCATAAATTACATATTAAACTGGCAATATCCACCAAATTATTTTAAGAATTTGAGATTCTTAATAATAGCGGGTTCTTTTGCTTTGCCGCCGCATACCTGGAAGAAAGCGATGATCTGAAGAACAAGGACCACAAGCATGCAAATTGCCGCAACAATGGGAACGATGAACGTAATAGCCAAAACAGAAGCAACGATACCGAGAAGCATAGTTACGATATGGAGCTTAAGCGCCTGTCTGATATGGAACGAAACATAAGCAGATTCGCCTTTGGCAAGAAGAGCCGCAACGATAACGCCGATAAGACCCATAAGATACGGAAGCATTGCGATAACCTTGTTATCGGAAATATCCTTAGCATCGAATTCAGCGGTGTGATCAAAGGGATCGTTAGAGACCGAAACCGAAGAATCTAACTGAAAACCGCAATTTGAGCAAAAGGTTACGTTGTCTTCAAGCTGAGTACCGCATTTTGAACAAAATTTCATTATAATCTCTCCTTAATATATATTTTTAATAACAGTATACTATAATTTAAATATTTTGTCAATACCTATTATAAATCTATCTTTTAACTTTGTTGTTGACATTTTCCGATATTCATGATATACTAAACAAAAAAATACAGCAGATCGGAGAAAGAAAATGTTAGATCTTGATATAGAACAGTTTTGGAAAGATGAAGAAACTGCATGGGAAGACAACTGTTTTTCCAAAAACACAAAACAAGTGGCACTCGGTATAAGAATGAGTGAAGAATGTGTTTTTGCAGAGCTTGGCGAAGAAGGTCAACCCTGGGGATACACCGATCCGATGCGCCGTTACGACCTTAATTGCCGATACAATGAAAAAGCAATAAAGATCGTCGGCAGACCCTTACTTTCGGAAAGGAAGCCCGATCCCAAAGACGACCTCTTACCGAAGCTTCCGGAGACAAAAGCGATCGGTGAAATTTTCGGCGGTAAATATATTTTTGACGGTAATACGACCTGGCTGAAAGGCACTCTCGAAGATGCAGATGCTTTAAAGAAAAAACTTGACGAGATAGATATTCTTCTTGCTGATAAGGAACAGTTCAAGGCATTTGTTGTTCCGAAGAACTGGGATGCAAAATGTAAAGAAGTTTTCG
>SVMP01000126.1 GCA_015067385.1 Oscillospiraceae bacterium
AACAAGCTTTCTTTCAGCCGGTTTAACATATTTTACGGAAGAGTCGTACGGCAAAAGCTTAAGAAGAAGACTGTCATAAGCATAAAGCTCTTTATTGACAATAGTATATCCGTTTTCTATATTGTAATCTGCGACATCGACCGTACCCAAAACAGTATCGTAGATCATCGGAGTAAACTCGCCTTTGATCTTGATCTTACATCTCTTCATCTGGTGATATTGTCCTGTATACTCGGTAACAGGTTTACCGTTACAAATAAAGAGCCAATCACAATCATTATCTTTACGGTAATTATAAATATGTTTATCGGAAATAATACCGTTTGATTCACGGACTTCTACTGTTCTGAACTGTTCAAGAGCTCCGACAAGAGCATCTCTGGAGATCGCAACGGTAACAGACTTATTGAAAAGAGCTGAAACTGCTTCGGATTCAACCGCATCAACATATTTCGGACAGTCACCCATAAAAATGACCGTACCGCCTGCCTCTTTGAATTTTTCAAGGATCTCAAGGGTTGTGCTTCTGATAGTTTCCATAGCAGGAACGACTACCACTTTATATTTCATCTGACCGACAGAAAGTTCGGAATTATCGACGCCGCCGAACTGTTCGGGAAGAAGACTTTCACAGATATAATCAAAGTCAAGCTGAGCAAACAAGAGCCATTCAATTGTTGAACTGAAATTACGTTCCATCTGAGCACGGACAGAACCTGTATTTTCAGCAGGACCGTAATGAAGCCAATAGCTTTCTATAGGATGAAGAACAGCTATATCTACCTTAGGACATCCTCTCGTGAGGGCTGTGTTAAGACGAGCATAATGATCTTCAATATACGGATATTCTTTATACCAAGCAGACTGATAGAAAATCGATGCAGGATAGTCTCTTTTTGCTTCACCGTACATAGACATCCATGAAAGATGAGGAACACGTACCGTAATACCGAGAGCTGCCTGCCAGTCACCTTGATGTTTATGACCTCTGAAGTCGAAATGCCAACCCGTAACACCGTAAAGCTCGGAAAGAACACCTTCTCTGCCATACTGATGAGCTGCGGACTGCGCCTGTTTAGCTGTTGTATATTCATGCCTGTCACAAAGCATATCGATACCGGGGATCTGGAATTTGCGATAAGAACGCATTGCTTCACCGAGAGCCGCTGTCTGAGAAGCGAGTGTAGGCTCTTCCATCATATGGCCTGTCATGGAAATACCGTTCTTTTCACACCAATCGCCGCAATTATCGGCAAATGCTTCGGTAAAAAGCTGACAAACATAGTCATGGAAACGGTAACGGTTGATTGAAATTTTACCGTTTGGAAGTTCCCAGAAAAGTTCGGGGATATGAGTATCGAGAGCTTCTCCGAATTTTTCTTTGTAAAGATCTTCAAGTCCGATGGTCCAGGGCATCGTAACATCACTTTCGCTCTTTGCAAAAGAAAGATGACCTTTACGGCTGACCTGCGGTTCGTCTGTAAATATAGCAGGTACAACGCCATCAAAATCCGCACCGACAGCTTCCTTGTATCTTTCGTGAGTGGTGTTTATAAAGCAATCGATCGCCTCTTTTGAGATTGTATCAACATATGTCTGATAATTATACCAACCGGAAGGTCTGTTAACATCAATATAAGCAAACCATTTTTTACCTTTTGCCTCTGCATCAGGATCGATCATATCATAAGAGATAAGTTCACCCTTATCATTGAGAACTATATCGTAAACGCGGAAAAGGAACATATCCCCCGTTTCTATAGCGGTCTGCTTATCGGGAAGATTTTCGCGTTTATCGTCGCATGACATACGAATAAATCTTCCGCGATATTTCGGATTTTTAGTAACAATACCACCTGCTGCGCCGGAAGGCCAGCGGTCTTCATCGTAAAGCCATGCAAGAGTGTCTGTCTTTTTGGCTTCCTCTGCACAGACTTTTATAAGGTCCATAAACTCATCGGAAAGATACGGAACATCCATACCCGTACGGCTGTGAATATGATAGCCGCCAAAGCCCATTTCTTTCATATATCCGATCTGACGGCGGATAATATCGGGGGTAACTTTACAGTTCCAAGCCCAAAACGGAGCGCCTCTGTATTCTGAAGTAGGATTCAAAAAGAGATCATTTGACAATGTCTCGTTTTTATTCTTTTTATAAAGCATACCTTTAAACACCCTTTCGTGTTTATTTCATATAGATACTATTTTAGCACATATAAAAGCCTATGTCAAGAAAAATTTACATATTTTGAAAAAAAATCGGCTCTTCAAAAGAAAAGCCGACAAATAATATTTTATTCTTCACCAAACATTGCAACGTAGCCGTTAAGGGTGTCCCCGATAGAAGTGGCAAACATTTCGTCCATAATATTTCTGTAACCGTCAATAAGTTCTGCCGCAGACTTTTCTGAGGAAGGAGCATTTTCGGGAATACTGCGTGCGCCTCCGCCGGCAGTGTAGAAATAGTTATAACTTGAATTCAGACAAATATCAAAGAAAGCTTCCGCATCGCGTTTATCAAAGAAGTTATTATGAGTCATATACTCTTTGATAGCATCAAACGATGGGTATTCATCAAAAGGTTCAAATATCGCATCAACAGCCATTGCAGCCGCATCGATATTATCGGTAATAGACGGGAAAGAAATAGTATAGTTCATCGCATGATAAACGCCGCCGGTATAGCCCGGATCAACATCGGGACCTGCAGGAGTACGAAGAATCGCAAAATTATCAACTTCTTTCGAGATAGTTCCGAAAGTACCATAAATATACTGAGCGGGGTTAAACGAGTAGCAGACGAGACCATCGCAGAAATTGTTAACAACGCCGAGAACGTCATTTGTAGGATCGTATGTATGAGAAAGATCGCCGGAACGAAGAGTACGGACATATTCTATAGCATTGAATGAACCGGGTTCATAATAACCGCAAGTGAAAGAGAGTTTATCTTTAATTCTGGTAAGAGAAACGCCGTTTGAACGGAAAAACATCTCAGAAAGATACGGAGTATGTCCCCCAAGTCCCCAGATTTTCGTTTCAGTACCCTCAACAACGGTACATTTTTGGATCTGCTCACTAAATGTTTCCCATGTCCACAATCCCTGTTCGTATAATTCACGTGGATCATCACCGGCAACCGTCGAAATAAGGTTCATACTGGCAACCAGGGGATATCCGAAAGAGGAATACACCAGATCGGGCCATGCGGCAGGCAAAAGACCGTAAAGATCGTCTTTATAACACAAACATTCAAGGAGCATCGGAGTGCCCCATTTTTCACTGTCAGTATAGTCGATATAATCACCAAGAGACGAAATGCTTGAAAGATAGCCTGCTTTCATCCATGAATAATAACTCATGGAAGGAACAAACATTATATCGCAAGGAGCTGTTCCGACAGACATACCGAAAGTAAAAGCTGAATTGAAATTGCTCATATATATCGCATTTATCTTGCAATCCAAAGCTTTTTCGACATCGGCAATTCGCTGGGTTGCATGGTCGGCAAGACCTGTACCTATACCGTATCCAAGAACATTTTCATCAACCAAAGCACCGTTCGTTGAATCGAAATAGCTTGCGATGGTTAATTCAAGACCGCCAAAACCGACAACGTCTTCTCCGGAAATATCAAGATCAAATATTTCCTCTTGAGGTTGAGAGCACGAGATCAAAGAAGCAACCATAAAAGCCGCTAATACAAAACTCAAAACGGATACTGTTTTCTTTTTCATTGTCAGAACCTCTTTTCCCAATTTTGTTATATATTTTAATTAATTATAACATATATCCTACTTTTTGTCAACACAAAAAAGAGCCCCTTATTAAAGAAGCTCTTTATTTAAAAATTATTCAACTGTTTCGAGATCTGGATAAAGAACAGCGTACGCCTGAAGCATATCGCCTACTGCATTTGCAAAGAAATCATTAACTTCGCTTTCGTACTTTTCAAGCAATTCAGCTGTAGGAGTATCAGTTCTGCCGATTTCAGCGGAAATATTTCTTACAGCACCGCCTGCGGAGTAGAAATGATTGTATGCACAGTTATCAAGGATATCATAGAAAGCTTCAGCATCACGGTCATCAAAGAAGTTATTGTGTGTCATATATGCTTTAACATCATCAATAGTTTCATAACCTGTAAGCGGTTCGAAGATCGCATCCGCAACAATAGCAGCAGCTTCTATATTATGGTTGATAGTAGAAGTCGGGAATGCAAGGGTATATGTCATACCGTCAAAAATACCGAACGCATGATCGGACGGAACATCGGGACCTACAGGAGTACGAAGAACGGCATAGTTGTCAATAGACTGAGCAACATCGCCCCAAACGCCGAAAATAAACTTGGTGGGCATAAAGCTGTAAGCAGCTTCTTCAGCACAGAATTTTGCAACAACGGCATTCGGATCAGGTTCGGAGGTCTTATCAAAAGTATAAGCAAGAGGACCGTAGATTACATGACGGACCTCATCGGCAGCGGCATAAAGAGAACTTTCAAAGAAACCGCATCTGAGAGAAACTTTTCCGCCGATTCGTGCGAGAGCAACACCGTTGGAACCGAGAATCATTTCAGAGAAATAAGGAGAGTGAGCAGTAAGACCGAAGATCTTTGTTTCAGAGCCTTCTATTACGGTACATTTTTCAAGCTGATCGTTAAATGTTGCCCAATTCCAAACGCCTTGTTCGTAAAGTTCACGAGGATCATCACCGCCTGCAGAAGCGATGATATCCATATTAGCAACAAGAGGATAGCCGAAAGAAGAATAAATAAGATCGGGCCAAGCAGCAGGGAGAAGACCGTAAAGATCGTCTTTATAGAATACGCACTCAAGAAGGTTCGATTCACCCCATTTTGCGCTGTTCGTATAATCGATATAATCACCGAGTTCGTTGTTAATACCTGCAAGATAACCTGCTTTTGCCCATGAATAAATGTCAAAAGAAGTTATAAGCGCAAGTTCACAGGGGGAAACACCGCCCGCAATACCGCTGGAAAAAGCATTGGAAAAATCAGACCAGTTTTTATACTCAAGATTGATCTTGCAATCGTATGTTTTCTCAACTTCTCTGAGTCTTTCAGTTGCAAGATCCGCAAGGCCGGTACCTATGGGATAACCTAAAACGTTCTCGCCTTCGGTATTATTGTTACCGGAATAGAATGAGGAATAAAAACTGAGTTCAAGTCCGTCAAATCCTGTTTCGACGGCTTCGCCGCTGAAATCAATATCAAAAACCTCTTCCTGCTCCTGCGTACAGGAAAGGAGAGTTACAGACATGATCACAGCTAAAATCAAACATATAATCTTTTTCATACATGTCTCCTTAAAATTTTCTTTAATTGTACCACAATACATATTTAAAGTCAACATAATATCCCTATCACTTTTTAACAATAAAAGTTATGAAAATCAAACTTTTTTAAAAATAAAAAAATTTTTTTAAACCCTCTTGACAAATACCCATAGGGGGTATATAATATAAATACCCCCAGGGGTATTCTGAAAGGATGAAAAACAATGGAATGTAAATGCAGTAAAGAAAAATGCAATGAATGTTCATATAAGAAAACACCGAGAAGCGAAGAAACCGTTAAACTGTTAAAAAACAGGCTGAACAGAATATCCGGGCAGATCGGCGGAATAATCAATATGCTCGAAGACGGACGTTACTGCGGCGATATTTTAACACAAGTGGCGGCAATCGAAAGTGCTCTTGAAAGTTTTGCATACGTTGTATTAAAAGAACACATGGAAACGTGTGTTGTCGAAAAAATCAAGGACGGCGACACAGACGTTATTTCCGAAACAGTTGAACTTATGAGGAAATTAAAATAATGGAAACAAAAAAATATAAAGTAACCGGAATGACATGCGCGGCATGTTCGGCGCACGTTGAAAAAGCGACGAAAGGCGTTAAGGGAGTTTCGGAAGTAAGCGTAAGCCTACTTACAAATTCCATGACGGTTTCGGGCGACAGTATAAGCGATGAAGCGGTCTGTTCGGCTGTAAAAGCTGCAGGATACGGTGCGGAATCGGCTTCGACAG
>SVMP01000127.1 GCA_015067385.1 Oscillospiraceae bacterium
AAACACCGACAGACATTCTTCCGTCTCTTATAACTTTCCATTTAGCATTTCTTTGCATACTTTCGGTTATGTACGCATTGACAGCCCCTTGAATATTTCTGCCGAGAACAACACTGTGATATTCTCCGCCTACGTCCGAATGTCTCGTTACTTCAAGAATAACGCCCTCAACTCCGCTCGGAGGATCGAAAGTGTCCGAATATGCGCACACTCGTCCGTCGCCGAAAGCCGTTACGGCAATCATTTTTTTCGTTTTTACCCATTTGAAACATGCGGTTATGTATGTTTCGGCTTCTTTTTGTTCTGCGGAAAGCGCTGCTGTAAAAGCCGCAGCAAAGCCGAGGGAGATATAATCTCCGTTAAGGGTAAGATTTTGTTTTTCAGCTATTTCTTCGCAGATGTCTCTGACTGAAGAAACGATAATAAGGGTATCTCCCTGTATATATCTTTGAATAACTTCGTTTCTCATATTTTTTACCGAATGTCTCCTAAGAGAACAGTATGTTTTTCAAGTATTTCTATAGGCTGGTATGAAAGCTTTGAGCGTCTCAATCCCTCATCACCGACATCGTCGCCTCTGTTTATATATTGTATATCGCCTGTCGCATATCTTTTTGCAAATTCGCTGACAAGCATCTGATATGCTCCGTTTATCGATTTATCCGCTTTTTCTATGTGAACAAACAACGTATCGTTTATCGCTTCTCCGAATGTCATTCCGACGATTTTATCTTTTACTTTAAGCACAAGACCGAAAAAACCGTATTTTTCAATGTTGTCCAATACCTCGCAAACTTTTATTCTTTCCTCTTTCGCAAGAATATTGTCTTTTGTGTTTTCCTTGGAATAAACTTCAAAAAATTCTTTGATCTGACCGATATTCTTTTCCGTTATCTCTTCAAAAGAATGATTCGGATTTTCCTTTTTAAATTTGTTTATGTGGTTTTTTTGCCCGTGAAATTTTTTGCCGGAAAAGTATTTCAGATCATCGGCTTTGTAAAAATAGTCAAAACTGTCTCTGTCCGAAACAGTATGCAGTATCTCGAAATTTTCCTCAAGTTTTTTTAACTCGCACGACGATACCGCGAAAAAGAACGGCTGAAGATCGTTTTTATTGCAGTAGTCGAAAATTTTACGAATGTCTTTTTCTTCGTTTTCACCAAAGGGCAGACAAAACGACGGAGCTTCTTTCGGGTAGACGGCTTTTAGAAAAAGCGTGCCGTCTTCTATCGCATATTCGGTTTTTAGATAGTCCCGCCACATGAATATGCCGCCCAAAGAAAAATCGCTCAACCCGGATCCTCTCTTTTTTAAAAACGGGAGAATGATATTTGCATCATCAAGCTCAAGCTTTTTAAATATCATATTTCTGCCTTTCGTTTTTGCGCAATAAATATTTCTCTGCCCATAAAGGAGAAAACTTTAATGGGAGTGAATCCTTTTTGTTTGAGAAGATTTTTCAGTTCTTCCCTTGTGTAGAGAGTTTCTTTAACGATACTGTCATAACGCTCATATTCCTGACCGTCTCCCGAAAAGACCGTTATGTAGTTCGTGAGGACTCCTCTTGAAAACGCACCGTCAAGAATGAGGGTGGATGTTTCTCTGTCAATAACCCGAAGTGATGCATTCTTTTTCATTAAGGCTTCTGTCTTTACATCAAATATAAAATAACCGTTCGGCTCTGTGAAATTTATAAGCCTGCCTATAAATGAGTTCAGCTGTTTTCTTGTTAAATGATTGAGTGTGTCAAGAGAACAGAAGCAAAGGTCGTATGCTCCGTAAAGGTCGATCTTTTCAAGAGGTTGACAGATAAGATGCGGTTCGATTCCGCTTTCGTCAAGCTTCTCTGCCGCCAGTTCAAGCATTTCGGGTGAAATATCGACCCCTGTACACGAATATCCTCTTTTGGTGAGCTCTGCTATTAATGTACCTGTACCGCATCCGCAGTCTACCGCAAGTCCTTCTTTGGGTAAGAATGGTGCTTTTTCAAATATTCTGTCCAGGTAGTCTATGTGATCGAAGCCATCTGTAAATTCATCATAAACAGAGGCAATAATATCATAATCCGTCATTCGTCAAATTTAAGAACAGACATGAACGCTTCCTGGCTCAGTTCGACTGTACCGAAGGAGCGCATTCTCTTCTTACCTTCTTTCTGTTTTTCAAGAAGTTTCTTTTTACGTGTAATATCGCCGCCGTAACATTTTGCAAGAACGTCTTTTCTCATCGCTTTAACAGTCTCTCTTGCAATTATCTTGCCTCCGACAGCTGCCTGGATAGGTATTTCAAAAAGCTGACGGGGAATGTTTTCCTTGAGTCGTTCAGCTATTTTTCTGCCTCTTGAATATGCTTTGTCCGTATGTACGATAAATGAAAGTGCGTCAACGATATCTCCGTTAAGAAGAATGTCAAGCTTGACAAGCTTACTTTCAAGATAGTCTTCAAATTCGTAGTCGAGAGAAGCATATCCTCTTGTTTTTGATTTGAGAGCATCGAAAAAGTCGTAAATTATCTCGTTGAGGGGTAAACTGTAGTGCAGATTTACTCTTGTTTCATCTATATATGTCATGTTTTTGAATACACCGCGACGTTCAGTGCAAAGATCCATGATCGTTCCGATGTAATCCGTCGGCGCTAAAATATCTGCTTTAACAAACGGCTCGTATGCCGTTGCAATATCTGACGGAGAGGGGAATGCCGATGGGTTGGATAAAAATTCCACTTCGCCCGTCATTTTTTTGATCTTATATATAACGCTCGGCGCGGTTGTTACAAGGTCAAGATTATATTCTCTTTCAAGTCTTTCCTGGATTATTTCCATGTGGAGAAGACCGAGAAAACCGCATCGGAAACCAAAACCGAGCGCTGCGGACGATTCTTTCTCGAAAGAAAGGGAAGCATCGTTTAACTGAAGCTTTTCAAGAGCTTCACGAAGATCTTCGTATTTTGCTCCGTCAGCGGGGTAGATACCCGAAAATACCATCGGCTGAACTTTCTTGTAACCGGGCATAGGCTCGTCCGCAGGGTTCTCCGCATGTGTTACGGTATCGCCTACCTGCGTATCCTGAACCGTTTTTATGGATGCCATTATATAACCGACTTCGCCTGCTTCGATCTCTTCTTCTTTCTCAAAACCGAACGGTCTTAAACATCCGACTTCAACAACATCGAATTCAGCACCCGTAGACATAAGACGGATCTTTTCGCCTGCGCGAAGTGTGCCGTCTACTACTCGGACGTAAACTATAACGCCTCGGTAAGAGTCGTATATGCTGTCGAATATGAGAGCTTTAAGAGGTGCGTTTTTATCGCCTGTCGGTGCAGGTACGTTCTTTACGATCTGTTCGAGGATCTCTTCGCAGTTTTCTCCCGTTTTTGCGGAAACCCTCGGAGCATCTTCCGCGGGAATACCGATGATGTCTTCTATTTCTTTTATAACTCTGTCGGGATCTGCGGAGGGAAGGTCTATTTTGTTTATTACGGGTACGATCTCAAGATCGTTGTCCACTGCGAGATACGTATTTGCAAGTGTTTGCGCTTCGATACCCTGTGATGCGTCAACAACAAGTACGGCACCCTCGCAGGCAACAAGAGAACGGGATACTTCATAGTTAAAGTCAACATGACCCGGAGTGTCGATGAGGTTAAAGGTGTAGGTCTTGCCGTCTTTTGCCGTATAATGCATTTTTACGGCACGTGCCTTTATTGTGATGCCTCTTTCTCTTTCAAGATCCATGTTGTCGAGAAGCTGTGCTTCCATATCTCTGTCGGCAACGGTTTTTGTAAGCTGCAAAAGCCTGTCCGCAAGAGTTGATTTACCGTGGTCGATATGCGCTATTATGGAAAAATTACGTATAAGACTGATGTCGTTATTCATATGTCACCCAAAAATCCGAAAATGTATAATAAAAATATTGTTTCTATAACAACAAAACGACGCTCCAAAAGCCAAAGCATATTTTATGCTCCGGTCAGTGTTCGGGCGTCTTGAAAATATAAGGGTTTATAATAAATTTCCCGCACGGCCGTGGGGAATACACGGTTTTGCAACTGTGCAATTCTACGGCAAATTTAAGCCCTGCTTCTATAGTGGGTTAATTCCTCTCCGCTGTTTTGTGCTCCCAACATTCGGAGATGTCTCCGAGAGGTCTGCTCCCCCGCAGCGGAAGCCGGAATCCCAAATCACAGGTGTAGGTTTTAATTATAACCGCAGAACACGAACCGCGCAGGAAGATTTATAACTTATTCTTCGTCTTCGTCTCCGTCGGAGAAATCTTCGTCGATCATAAATTCTTCTTCGTCGAGCTTTTCTTCAAGAAGACGGAGCACTGCGTTGAACTCATCTTCGTTTTCAATAGAGGAAAGCATGCAATCGTCGCCTTCTGTCTCATCAACACGCAAGATGGTAAATTCGCATTCATCATCGTCAAAATGTTCTTCTTCAACAAGCGCAAGATAATCTTTTCCGTTATACTCTACGCCGTCAACAACTACGAAGTTTATCTCTTTATCGTCTTCGTCGTAAAGAGTAATTATTTCATCTCTTTCAATTTCTGCCATGATGTTCTCCTGTTTTGCTTGATGTTTTTAGTTTATGCTGTATCATTCATTTTATTCTATAATATATAATACACTAAAAAAATGTTCTTGTCAATCTTTTTTTTGAAAATATCGTTATTTTATTATCAAAAATTTTCTCGTGAATACGGTCTTTTGTGAGTTTACAAAAATGTAACAAAAAAAGTGTCGAAAGGGTATTGACAAACGAGAAATTTTGTAGTATAATAACCAAGCTTACTGATGCGATGCGTCAGACAAGCAATGTGGCGGAATAGCTCAGTTGGCTAGAGCACTCGGTTCATACCCGAACGGTCGGCGGTTCAAATCCACCTTCCGCTACCACATGGCCCGTTAGTCAAGCGGTTAAGACACGGCCCTTTCACGGCTGGGGCAGCAGTTCGATTCTGCTACGGGTCACCAAGAACGTCAAGATTTTATATCTTGACGTTCTTTAATGAAAATCTCCCGAGTCGCATGGCTCAAAAATTAAAAACGGCCCGTTAGTCAAGCGGTTAAGACACGGCCCTTTCACGGCTGGGGCAGCAGTTCGATTCTGCTACGGGTCACCAAAGAAACATCCGAATTATTTCGGGTGTTTCTTTTTTTGTACATTGAAATTATCTCCGGGAGATCTTCCCGGAGATGTCTGTTCTTATAAATAAATATATGCTCCTATAGTTTTGACAGAATTTTCATCGTATTTAAGCCAACCGTCCTCGATAGCCTGTTCAACGATATATCCGCGTTTCATCTCGGGTACCTGTTTGAATATAGATACGATCTCATTCCGCAGAGCGGAAAGCTTTTCGTTTTCCGTATCTTTGGCATTGCCGTCAAAAATTACGAGGTTCGGTTCTATCTTGCCGTCTGTTTCTTTTAGATAACCGTATTCCGTCAGTTTGTCGAGGTGGATTTTTTCTGCCTTATCGGTCTGTCCGTGGCAAACGAGCAAAAGCGTTAACGCTTCTTTGAAGCTTATATATATGGGTGTCTTTTCCTGAATGTTTTTGTGATAGAATTTATACTGCCAGAAATTTATATTCTGTTTTATTTCGCTTAAATCATGAGTGTAATATCCGTGCTTACCGACAAACGGAGGTTCTTCCCAATCGATCGTTTCGCGTCCTGTCAATTCCCATGCTCCGTCGTCGGGACGGTTCGGATAAGGACCATAGCCTTTCAGCGTTCCGGATTCATATTGCAGTACGTCATATACTCTTACGAGTAATGCCCATTTTGCGTTTTCATAACCGATATGACTGAAATCGACTTTTGCACCGTTTTCTTTGATATAAGTGTCTATCAGTTCGCAGAGTTTGTCTGTGAGGATCTTTTGAACTTTTTTGTTTTCATCGTGTTCTTTCCTCTGCTCTTCTTTACTGATGATCTTGAAATTAGTCTGATATTTGTTCCCGTCTTTTTTCAGAAGTTCTTCTTCTACGAGAAATTCGAGCTCGTCTTCCATGTACGGAAGAGAAATGCCGAGTTCGA
>SVMP01000128.1 GCA_015067385.1 Oscillospiraceae bacterium
GCATAAAACGCGATAAGTATTTTTGATAAGCTGATTCTGAGCAATATTCTCATTATCGCGATCGCAAGAAATATACCGACACCGATTGCGACTGTTAGTATCAGCGTTAAATTCGGTACAGCAGGGACTTGTTCTGCCAAAACCTGAAGGTCGGGCTCTGAGATCGTTATTATAACACCCATGAGAAACCCGATAAGCAAAACAACTGCCATTTTTTTTGTTTTTGAAATTTGGACACCGATACCTTCACCTATAGGCGTCATTGACATTTCAGCACCGAGCTGAAATAATCCCATGCCGATTATAAGCAATACAGATCCTGATAAAAATAACGATATTTTACCGAGATCAATGGGAACAAAAAACAGGCTGATTAAAAATACTATTCCCGTAATCGGTAAAACCGCTGCGAGTGATTCTAATACTTTTTCTTTTAACTTTAAATTCAACACAGCACCAACTTTCTTTATTATTTTATGTAAAGCTTAATGTTGCACAAATCTACCTATTATAATTATATCATATAATTATTTCTTTGTCAATGCTTTAATGTAGTAAATGTGTGAACTTTCAGATAAAATCAAAGCAATCGTTTCACATTACGTGTGTTGACTTTTTGACAATGATATGATATAATTGGGCCATATAAAGGTAGGGATGTTTTTATGGTAACATTAGAAGAAAATAAAAAATGGTTTAAGAATGCTAAATTCGGCATGATGGTTCACTGGGGTCTTTACAGTGTGCTCGGAGGCGAGTGGCGTTCTCAAAGAATGAATTATATAGGTGAATGGGTAATGCATCAATATGAAATACCCATAGCAGAATATTCGAAGCTTGCAGATATTTTCAACCCCATTTATTTTAATGCTGAAGAATGGGTCAGAATCGCCAAAAGTGCGGGTATGGAATATATAGTTGTAACAAGTAAGCATCATGATGGATTCTGCTTGTTTAAATCTGATGTTGACAATTATAACTGTGTTGATGCCACTCCGTTTAAAAGAGATATAATCGGAGAACTTGCGGAAGCATGTTATAAATATGGTATTAAACTCGGATTGTATTATTCACAGTGTCTTGACTGGCATGAGGAGCATGGTGGCGGATATTTGAAAATGCATCATCATGAAGACCGAGATGTTTCCTGTTATTGGGGCAATTCATGGGATTTTCCTAACAATGATAAAAAAGACTACAGAATCTGTCTTGAAAAGAAGATCAAACCTCAGGTTAGAGAAATTCTTACCAAGTACGGCGATATTTGTCTTATTTGGTTTGATACTCCGATGGACGAGCAGAGTGCGGAATCCTCAAAAGAGCTATTTGAGCTTGTAAGAGAATGCCAGCCCGGTTGTCTTGTCAGTTCCCGTCTCGGCAATTATTACGGTGATTACAGCTCAGGTAATGACAACTCTCTTCCCGATCAACACAGCGAGGGACTTGTTGAATCTCCCATAACTCTTAATAATACCTGGGGATATAAATCTTTTGACAATAATTGGAAGAGTCCCGAAACAGTTCTTGAGATTCTTAACAGATGTAATGACCAGGGGGCGAATCTTCTTCTTAATGTCGGCCCCGATCACCTTGGAAGAATTCCTGCGCCTGCTGTTGATATTTTGCGTGAAGTCGGAAAAATAAGATAAAATAGTAAGATTACAGTATAAACAAATATTCCACGGCAGTTTTAAATACTACCGTGGAATTAATTTTTTTAGTGCATCCAGCTATGGTCAAATTCCTTGCCGACAACGGGGGATTCGTGTATAAGTTTGAATCCGTCTTCCGTTATTTCAAAGCCTCTTGTTGCATCACCGGAGTAATATACCTGATCGTCTTTAACGTATTTGAGAACTTCCTGTATCTTATGGATATTGTCGGGTCTGTATGCACCTGCTTTTCTGTGAGGAACAGATGCGAACGGCGCGTCTATCCATTTGTACATCTTGGGTAGATGGTTGAAACAATGATGCGCTACCTGCACCATATCTGCTTTCCAGACTTCCGGATGGCCGTATTTCTCTGTGAATGTTTCCGCTTCATTGTTTGCGTCTCCGAGGAACATCATTGTTTTGCCTTTTACAGTCAACTTGATTATTGTTGAAGTGCTGTTAAAGTCTCCGATATTGATCTTTTCGAGATCGGCGGCTTCAGCGGTATCTTCTTCTGCGTAGATCACGTCAACACCCATATCCGCAAGATAGAATTTCTGACCGGTATGAAGTTTTAAGCATTTAACATCGGGGTATTTTTCCTTAACGATCTTCTTCATGTCGAATGATGATTTGGAAAAACCTTTTGCGTGAGTAAAAGACGGAAAACCGTGCATGACTCTTTCAAGGATGATTTCATCACTGTGAAGGGTGAGTAGACGTAAACATCCGTCTGTGTGATCGTCGTGACCGTGTGTGAAATACCAACAGCTTATCTTTATCTTTTCACCGTCGGGTGTGTCTGTTATATCATGCATAAACTTCCACATGCCCGCAGTCGCCTCTGCACTGTGCTGAAAATAGTATCCGGCATCAATTACAAAAAGACTGTTGTCCGAAAGTCTTATAAAGTAGATCATGCCGCAGTTAATAGTGCAGTCTGTGTTCTGATTTTCGGGATCATGATAAAGTCCGTAAGGATAAAGTACTGTTGACTTTTCTCCTTGAACGCTGTATCCGAATTTGTCAAGAGCTGTTGATGCAATATCCTCAATAACACGTATTTCTCCGCGTGATGCAATGTAGGTTGCAAGATACTGCTTTCCGTTTAGTTCAAAACCGATATAACGGTCATTAACAACTGTATTGTCAAGGTAAAATTTTGCGTCTGTGTTCTTCAATTCGGAAATATATGCGTCGTAATCCTTTATTGTTACATCCGTTATTACATGCATTCTCGAATCTTCTTCGGTTGCTCCTTCTCTGTCGTCTGCGAGCATGGGACCAACATTGTAATAACCTTTTGCAAGTTCTCCGCATTTAGGCTGCGGACAGTCGAATAACCATTTTTTTACCATTTCCATTTCGATTCCTCCTGTAATTTAATTGAATTCGATTTTACATTTTACAAGCTTTAATATTCCTTCCATACCGCCCATTGCAAGAATACCCGGTACGGTAAATTGTCTTTCTTTTGTCTTTCTCTCGATAGTTGCAGATGCTATTCCGTCACAGACAGCTGCTGCGCAAATTACTGCATCGGCAACACCTTCGTAAGCCTTAACGGTTACGTCTTTTCCCATATCCTTTGCGACATTTATAAACAATGCTGCATCCTGAGCCCTGTATGCGTCAGTCGTATAGTTGAATGTCGGGAAAAATCGGTGGCCTTCGTTTAGTCGTGAAGCATCCTTAAATTCGCCTGTCATAAAAAGGTCGCCTGTGATAACTGCAATATTTTTATTTGTCAGTTCGTCTATCTCGGTTGTGTTGACATTCTCTTTACCGAGTATCAAATGGATCTTGTTACCGTCCCATTTTTTTGGTATGATCTTAACACACGGCAGCATCTCGCCGTTGTGTCCGTTTATTATGCATTTTTCAATAGAAACATCGTCCGTTGCTTCGTTTTTGATATTGATGATCTTATAGTCTGCCTTATTTATTCCCGTTGACCAACAAAGCATCTTTCTTTTTTCGTCATCAGATAAAGCAGCTATTTTATTCAAGCGTTCTTCTTTATGAAAAACAAAAAATTTGTTGTCCGTTTCTTGCCAATTTATTTCTTTTTCTTTGGGTAACCATGTAAGGGAACAGACATCGCCCACATCTACGGACTGCTCGATCCAGTTAGGATCTTGACCCATTAAATGCCTTGCGAAAAAGCTGTAAACATGATGCCTTGTTTTTGCGTTGTACTGGTGTTCGGCATCCTGATAAAAATGCTCTACCATATTTTCGGCATCGTACTGTCTGTATGCTTCCAAAACAGCAGGAAGTTCTGCCGTTTGAAGATATTTCGTCCAGTCTCCCGTTGACCCTGCTAAAAATAATGGTCTGGGGGCAAGCATAGCGCACATTTCCGTGTTATCTGTGTTGATTCTCAAGCCGGATGCGTTTTCACATATACAGCCTCCCTGCATATGCAGAGAGATCATGTTTATCGGAGCGGCGGCTTTCACTCTGTCATCTATAAGACTTAAAAATAATGTTTGTGAACCTCCGCCCGAACAACCCGTAACCCCAATGTTGTTCTTATCAACTTCTGGTATGGAACAAAGAACATCCATCGCTCTTATGTTGTTCCATAGCTGAACGCCGAGACCGTTCGATGACCAGAGATCTTTTTCATCCGAACCGTAATTATGACTGACTTGTGTATTGTCTATCATTCCGATCATATCGGTTATCAAACAGATAAATCCCATTCTTGCAAAATTAGCCAATTGCTGCGGAAAATCTGCTCTGTTGTTTCTTGTAAGACGCTGTTCGGCGAAATGACCGAGAAGATTCAGTATCGCAGGAGAGTTTTGTTTTAAAGGGGAGGGGAGATACAGATTTCCTGTTGAACGAAAACCGGGATAACTTTCAAAACTGATCTTTTTGACAGTATAGCCGTCAAATTCCTCGACAAGCTCGGTTTCAATATTCAGCGGAGTTTTTTCAGGCCAGGGATAAAGACCTGCTGCCATTCTTAAATTGAATTGAAGATATCTGCGTCTGTCTTCAACCTCTTGTTTCGAATGAAACCGTGTTAACGGATAAATTTTGTCTGTATGTCTGTCTATTTTTAATCTTGAATCATCAGGGGGATATCCGAGAACAGTGTATCTTTCATCCATGTTTTTGTTCCACTCCTTGATTTATTTGTTTGCTTCTTTATCATAGCAGATTTTTTCTTGAAAGTCAATATTTATTAATACTTTTCTTAGGAATAAAAGAATGTTTTCCGAAGGTATGATTAATATTGATTTTTTTAAAAAAATGTGTTATAATCAGGAAAAGATTATTTTAGCAGACAGAAAGGATCTAACGAATATGGATATAAATACTAACCTTATACTTTTTGTTTCCGGCAACGGTTGCGACGAATGCGGTGACGGTTCTTTTGAAAAACCTTTTGCAACAGTAGAAGCCGCACAGAATGTTGTAAAAAAAGCAATAAAAAACGGCGGACTTGATTCCGATGTATATATATATGTTAAAGGCGGCACATATTTTATTACAGAAACAATTCTGATCGGTGCCGAAGACTGTGATGAAAAATATACTGTTCATTACATGAACTATAACAATGAAACAGTCAGATTTATCGGAGGTGTTCAGATAAAAGGTTGGTCCGATCCCGATTGTGACGGTGTTTTTGAAGCAGACGTTTCCGATAATAACGATTTTTACGCTTTGTATGAAAACGGAGTTTGCCTTACCGCCGCAAGAGAAACCGATTGGGTAGGTAAGAGTGTCAGCGATCCTTCTCATCTTCAGGCTGTTTACGGAAGTGCATCAAGCTGGTTTGGCGATGTTCTTAAGGTTAAGAGCATCGACGGAGATAAGATCGATACATATATCAGAAAATGCGATTGGAGCGGTGATCTTCAGTATCTCCAGGGCGCTCGTGAATTTATTACGGAACCGGGCGAATGGGCAATAGAAGGTAATAAAGTTTATTATAAACCCAAAGATGCGAATTCCATTGAAAATTCAGAGATAATCGCAGGTACGGTAGGTAATATCTTTACAGTAAAAGGTCAAGACGAGAAACATGTAAAAAATATTGTTATCAGCGGATTCAGCCTTGAAATGAATGCACTCGGGGAAAACCTTGCGGCTCATGCAAGACCTCATAATGTTACCGCTGAATACGACACAAATCTCGGCGCTCTTGTCTATTTGTCAAATGCTGAAAATATTACCGTAAAAGAGTGCCGTATGTCAAACGCAGGCTATGTCGGCGTCGTAATGCAGGGTTATGCGCAGAACAATACTGTTTACGGCAACGATATCTCTCAGACAGGTTACGCAGGTATTTTCATGATCGGTGAAGATCCGGGAAGCCTTAATTATTGCAGCAGATGCAATACTGTTTCAAATAATAAAATTCATGAAGTCGGCA
>SVMP01000129.1 GCA_015067385.1 Oscillospiraceae bacterium
TTTTGCTAACTGCTCCGTCGATCTTCTTGTAACATACATCGGGTTTATAGGCATAATCTTGCTTGTCATCGGTGCCGTTGCAATGCTTTTCGTTTTTGGATTTGTATATAAAAAATTCCCGATCCAGCATAAGATCGGCGCAATAAAAACGGTTTCGATGATAGTTGTTATTTCGGTTTCGATGCTTGCCCTCAGTACCGTCGGCAAATCTTTTGAGGCGGAAGATGAAGAACCCGTAAATCTTAATGAGGTCTATGAAGAATACGGCTTTGCTTACAGCTTTGCAAGAACATTCATGGAAAAAGGCATTGAGGAACCTGATAATTACAATGATGTGACGATTTTACGGGCGCTTCGAAATATTAACAGCGATGCCGTTTGTCCCGAAAATGTTCCGAACATCATAATGATCCAGCTCGAATCTTTTTTTGATGTGAACAGGATCAAGGATATATCTTTTTCTTCCGAGCCCACTCCTGTTTTTAATTATCTCAAAGAAACATCAGTTTCAGGCTTTCTTTTCGTTCCTTATGTCGGTGCGGGAACCGTTAATTCCGAATTTGAAATTCTTTCGGGTATGAATATCGACTTTTTCGGTTTCGGCGAATATCCGTATAAATCGGTTTTGCAGGAGAAGTCCTGTGAGACCGTAGCATCTGTTATGCGTTCTCTCGGACATAATACAACAGCTCTTCATAATTATGAGGGAACTTTTTACGACAGATATATCGTTTACGAAAATCTCGGGTTCGACAGATTTATCCCCGTTGAATTTATGTGTAACACCGAAGAAAACAAGACCGGTTGGGCAAAGGACAAGGTTCTCCTTCCGTATATCAGAAAAACGCTTGAATCAAGTGCCGAAAAGGATTTTATCTTCGGGGTCACTGTTCAGTCTCACGGTAATTATCCTGCCGACCTCGAATCGAGTTATGATATAAAGGTCATCGGCGAGCTTGATGATGCCGTCAGATCTGAATATGAGTATTACGTGAACGAAATAAACGAAGTCGATATGTTTATCGGCGCTCTTGTCTCATTCCTCGAATCATTCAGTGAGCCTACAGTTTTGGTCCTTTACGGAGATCATTTGCCGTGTCTTACCGATCTTGAAGATGATGATCTTTCTTCCGGCGATCTTTTTACATCCGAGTATGTTATATGGTCCAATTACGGAATCGGCGGAGAGGACCGTGATCTTGAAGCTTATCAGCTTTCCGCATATCTTTTGGATATTCTCGGTGTGGATATGGGAACGATGTTCCGATATCACAACCGTTGCTCCGATAAAAACAGCTATCTTACTCTGCTTGAACATCTTGAATACGATATCCTTTACGGAGAAAATTATGCCGATGTTCATAGCGAAAAGAAGGATATTATATTCGGTTTGGATGATATAACCGTTGATGATGTGACAGTTATCGGCGATTCCGTTTATATAACAGGCAACGGTTTTACCGAAAACAGCGTCGTTTTTATCGACGGCGATCAGAAATTTACTTCATATGTCAGCGAAAATGTTCTTATGGTCATGAGCTTGGATTATGAACCGAATATGAATATTGAGATCAAACAAGTGGCTGCAGATGGCTACATATATAATTGAAAGGCGGTTTTTTATGGCGCAGATAACGTATTTTTTCCTCAGTAAATGTATCTACTGTTCAAAAGCAGACAGAATAATCCGACTTGTAAAGGAAAAACACCCCGAATTTAAAGAGGTAAAGATCAAGAAGATAGAAGAAAGCCTTCATCCCGAAATCGCGGATCAGTACGACTATCAGCTTGTTCCGTGCTTCTTTGTTAACGATAAGAAAATATTTGAGGGTGCTCCGACAGAAGAAAAGGTCTGCGAGGCATTCGAAGAAGCTTTAAAAACAGAATAATGAAAAATAAGGCAGGATTTTGTAAACTATCTTGCCTTAATTTTTTTCAGAAAATACTTGACATTATTCGATTTTCGTATTATTATATATCCAAATGAATTTATTAAGTAATAAATGAATCGAGGTATCGTTATGACACCCAGAGAAAGATTTTGTAAAGTACTTCACTTTGAAAAACCTGACAGGCTTCCTCTTATCGAATGGGCTGCCTGGTGGGGCTTGACTTTTGACCGTTGGAAACAGGAAGGTCTCGATCCTTTAATGGACACGGATCAGAGTCTTGAATATTTCGGGCTTGAAAATTTAAAATGTATCGGCGCTGCCCCGAGTATTCCTCATTATTCTCATGAGGGTAATCCTGTCCGCAATGAAGATGATTACGATGAACTCGTAAAAAACGGCTTGTGGAGCGATGCCGTTATCGAAGGCCTTGTAAACGCTGCAAAAAGCCTTAAGGAAGCTCATGAACGAGGCGATTTTTCAATCCGTATCTGGCTCGACGGTTTCTTCTGGTTCCCTCGCAGACTTTTCGGTATCGAAGAGCATTTTTATTCGTTCTATGATGAGCCCGATCTTCTTAAACGCATGAATTCCGACCTTGCAGACTTTAACATTCGTGCGATCAAAGCTCTTTATGAGGTCGATACCCCCGATTTCGTCGGCTTCGGCGAAGATATGTCCTATAATCACGGTCCCATGCTTTCCGAGGATATGTTCAACGATTTCCTCGCTCCTTATTATAAAAGAGTGATCCCCGAGATAAAGAAAAAGGATGTTCCTGTTCTTGTTGACTCTGACGGTGATATTACGGAAATGATCCCCTGGCTCACTTCCGTCGGCCTTGAAGGTATCTATCCCCTCGAAAAACAGGCAGGCGTTGATATCTGCAAGATCAGAGAAATGTATCCCAAGTTTTTGATGATGGGTGGTTACGATAAAATGTGTATGTCGAAAGGCGAAGCGGAAATGCGTGCGGAATTCGAACGTATACTTCCCGTTATGAAGAGCGGCGGCTATATTCCGTCCGTTGACCATCAGACACCCCCCGAAGTCTCTTTGGAGAATTTCAAGATCTATGCACGTCTCTTTAAGGAGTACGTTTGTAAGTAACATTTTGCGAAAACAGTCATATTATGTTAATGTAAAATAATTGACAGAGGTGGCTGAAATGCTTCGACGAAATGTGAAAGTTTGTACCTTTACAATTGCTTATGCGGCGGGAATAATAACCGCACTTGTTTTCCCGACAACATTTCTTTTATGCGTTTTGGCTGTGCTTGTCATATGCTGCTGCAGAAAATGAAAGGCGTTGGTTTAAACATGAAAATAGTTGTTGTTAAGGCAAACGGATTTTGGAAATGTCTGCTCAGATCCATTTTCAAAGTAAAAACCGATAAAGAATAAAAAAGTGCTGAACAGATTTTGCGGTCTGTTCAGCGTTTTTTTACTGTTCGATTATTTTTTCATCGATATAAGAAGACATTGTATCGGCAAGATAGAAAAGAAGTGTCGCAGGGTATCTTTCATATGCAAGCTGAAGCATGTTTCTGTATTCGTAGTCTTCGCCGCCGAAAGGTCCCATGTGATAAAAGATAATGAGTTCTTCAACAAATTTAAGCGGAATGTAACTTCTTATGAGCCTTATCGAACGTGAGGAGTGGGGGAGGGGGATTGCGGGCTGCTTATTCGTTGACCATTGCTGATATGTTTCCCACACACCGTCAACCTTTCTGTTTCGTTCTTCTTTGATATAATAATTGCACTTGCAGAGATCGTGCAACAACGCAGATATAATAACGCTTTTCTCGTCAAGCTCAACATTCTTCATTTCAAGAAGACCTTTGAAATTTTTATATACGTTCAAACAGTGCTCGCAAAGACCGCCTTCGAAATTGTTGTGAAATTTAGATGCGGCAGGGGCAGAAAAAAAGTCTGTTTTGTTTTCAAGATAATCAATAAGATTTTCAATACCGTCTCTTTCGGTCGAACGTAAAAGAGCTAAAAATTCCTCTTTCTGCGCTCTGTTCACTTCTGCTCTGATGTCGTCAATTTTCATTTGTTTTTCTCCTTTCGTTTATCAGGTCAATGTTCCTTTTTACTGTCGAAAGACCTCGCCATGTAAATGCGCGGTCATGGTACTTTGTTCTGAACTCTTTATCCGAAAGTCCGCTGATGTCACTGTGTGTTAAGGCTTTTAGCTTTACGGTCTCCTTGGAGTACGCTGATTCCGTTAGATCCTTATTCATCGGACATACTTTTTGACATCGGTCACAGCCCCACACCAGTCCGTTGTTTTTTATCGCTTCTTTTTCTTCAGCTGTCAATTCGCCCTTTTTTTGAGTTAACGCAGAAATGCATTTTGAAATATCGCATTTCCCGTTTTTCAATGCTCCCGACGGACATGCTTTTTCGCATTCTCCGCATCCGAGACAGTTTTTTTGCACTTGCGTTTCGGTCTGTATGTCAATGTCGGATATTATCTCTGCAAGGAAAATATATGAGCCGTGTTCTTTTGTTATTATAAGGGTGTTTTTACCCCTCATTCCAAGACCGGATATTTCTGCCGCAAGCTTTTCATCGATAGGGGAGTTGTCTGTATAAACATCGAAAATGTTTTCGGGGAATTCTTTTTGCAGCTCTTCTTTTATAGGTTCGAGTTTTCTCGGAATATATTTGTGGTAATCTTCAAGTGCGGCATAAAGACAGAGATTTTGATCCTCTTCCGCATGATAGAAATAGGGGATGTATGTTAAAAAAACGGTTCGGTAACCCTTATCGTCTTTTTTATTTTCAAATTTAACATTTTCAAAGCTTGCAAAGAAAACCTTTTGTCCGTGTCGTTCAAAGATTTTTTCAATAATCGAACGTTTCATCGTATTCCCAAAGCCTCTTTTGCGAGAATATCGGCACGTTCGTTGAAAAATACGCCCGTATGAGCTTCTACCTTTACAAATTCCGTTTCAAGCAGAGGGCGTGTTTTGTTCATGAATTCAACGTACTCTCTCGCCGCAAAGCTTTCGGCTTTCCATTCTTTTCTATACCATTTGCAAATGCCGGTATAGTCGTGGTAAACACGAAGCTTTTTATAGCCGTTTTTAACAGCAAAAGCCGCCGCAGTCATTGTTCCGAGAAGCTCTCCCGCAACGTTTCTTGCGCTTTTTGCCTCTTCTTCGTTCCCCGAACCGTTCTTTTCCGTTACTTTTCCGTCGGGTTCGATAAGCACACAGCCGAATGCGTACGATCCTGTTTTTACATCAAAGCTTCCGTCAACAAAAGCCACAAGCGTTTCTTCTGCCGCAAAAAACATCGGATCGTTTATATTTTTATCGCCGTTGAATGTTTTATCCTGACCGAGTGAGATAAAATCTTCCGCTTCTTTTCTCGTTGCAAAGCTTTTGTATTCCGCACCTGCAAATCCGTGTACGGCGTTTTTACATTCGTCCCATGTCAGAAATATACCGGTCGTCTGCCCTTTTCGGACTGCATAAAATTTTTGTTTCATATCTTTTCTTTCTGTTAAAAGACACGGAGAATGTTCCCCGTGTCTTTTGATATTTTAGAAATTAAGTTTTGTTGCCATTTCAAGACGAGCTTTGTCGAAAGGCTTCTTCATTGCAAGACCTTCGTCGATATCAAAGTCGGTGATCTTACCGTCTTTAACAACAACAACTCTTGCGGATTTGTTATTGTTAAGAAGCTCAACAGCATGTACGCCCATATTTGTTGCGAGAACACAGTCGTGGAATGTGGGAGCGCCGCCTCTTTGGATATGACCGAGAACAGTTGCTCTTGATTCAACACCGGATTCTGCCTGGAATTTCTTTGTAAACTTATCAACGTTTTCAATGCCGAGTTCGTTTACATAGTTGAAGTTTACGTTCTTCTTGTGCTTGCTGTTGCTTTCGGGGAAGAATACGCATTCCGCAATAACGATTACGAAATAATTCTGACCGTTTTCTTTCTTTGCTTTAATAACGTCAAGAACATCTTTCTGGAAATCAAATTCAACTTCGGGAACAAGAATGATGTCTGCGCCTGCCGCAATACCGCCTTCAAGCGCCATCCAACCTGCACCTGCACCCATAACTTCAACAACAGTACATCTGTCGAGGGTTTCGGAAGTGTCTCTGAGTTTTGAAATACAGTCGATAA
>SVMP01000130.1 GCA_015067385.1 Oscillospiraceae bacterium
ATCTTTAAGAATAGATGTATCGATCTCATCCCAACGAGCATTATACATAGTCTGTCTGCCACCGAAAGAGTTACTTGTATCGATAGCATTTATTCCGTCACGCATCTGTGTCCATGCCATACCGATGATCGATACTGCGGCATAGGGAAGATCATGGAAATAGTTGTATTCGACCGTATTGTTGTTACTGCCGAACATCTGTACAGCGCAGGAATGCATATATTCAAGACCTACGTTGTGGATATGGTTCTTTGCGATATAGTTGTTTTTATTGAGGTCTGTCGTACCGGGACCGTAACCTACAAGGTAAATACCGCCGGAGGATGCTTGACCGATCTCGTTGCCGATTATGGAGTTGTTCTGCGCATAATGGTCAAGAACGATACCCTGTGCGCCGGAATAACCGATAACGCAGTTTTCTACAGTACAGTTCTCAACACCCTGCATATAGATCATAGCATCGGGGCTTTCTGCGTTTCTTGTTATCCATTCGGGATCGAGTTTCGTTTCGGGAATACGGTCGGAATAAAGGAAGTTTATTCCTCGAAGAGTTACGTATTCGACCTGTTCAGCCCACGCATCTTCCTCTTCATCGCCCTGGAAACGAACGAGTTCGTAAAGTTTAGGAGCAAACATTGATGCGGCATTGGGATCAACGCCTTCAGCGGGCCAATAATAAACTTTGCCGTTTACGGAGTCAACACACCATTCACCCGCTACATCAAGATATTTGGGCGTATTCATAAGATTATACTGACCGCCCCAGCTGTTAAAATCCGCATAGAATTCTGTCATAAGAGACTGAATATATGCGATCTTCTTTTCGGAATCAATATCTGCAAGTTCTGCGTTAACGTTCCACCAAACCGCAGTTATAAGACGTACTTCGGCATCTGTCCAACCGTCAAGACCTGTGAGAACATCGTTGTCAAACTTTGCTTTAAGACCGTTTTCACCGTAATCACGGCTTGTTGCCTTAGCCTTGAGCCAATCGCTTTCCCATTCGTCAGACTCGATCATACGGGCATTTTGTTGGCTTACACCGTCAGCATAAAGATAATGAAATCTCCAACCTGCAGGTACATCTGCAACATAAACATTTTCCTTTGCCTCATCGGACATACCGAAAATATCTTCGCTCTTTTCAGCATCGGAAAGCTTTTTCCAACCGGTGATATATTCTTTCGATACAACTTCAACTTCTTCTCCCGGATATGCCGCGTAAATGATAGGCTTGTCTTCGGTACCCGAATCTTCGGGAGTGAGAGTGAATGTTTCATTAAGGGCATATTCGCCGCCTTTAATATAAACCGTAATACCGTTTTCGGGAAGCTCGTTCAAGCCGCGAATGGTATCTCTGGCTTTTTCAATGGTACGGAACGGATTGGATTCTGAGCCATCCCCTGTTTCGTCATTACCGTCTGTTGAAACAAAATAAAAATTTGAAAATTCAACGGTACATGTTGCTTTAATATCGGGAGCTGTTTGAGAAGAAACTGTAATAACTGCGGTTCCGTAATCTTTTACGGTTACGTTTCCTTTTTCATCAACAGTTGCAACATTTTCATTGTCACTGCTCCAAATCAAAGCAGAAGAAGCATTTTCGGGAAAAACAGTAGCGTTCAGCTTAACAGTATCTGCAGCGCTGACAGCAATGAATGCCTTATCAAGCGAGATATCGGTCATTTCGATGTTTGAACAGCCAAACAAAGAAATAACAGATGTACACATAATAAGTACACTCAAAACTATCGCAACATAACGCTTAAGCAAAGAACGCTGTGTGTTGTTTTGATTTTTCATTTATCTTTTAGTCCTTTCATAAATTTCGGTAAAATCAAAATTTACCAAACAATTATTTATCGTGATTATAACATACAAACATTCAAAAGTCAAGAAGAGAACAAAACATAAAAACATAAATCAGATCAAGATGCCAACAATATGCTAAAAATTTTTATTTTATTTTTAATACGCTTAATGTCAAAAATTATACTATAAAAAAACAGGAGGACAAAAATTATTCGTCCCCCGTACTTTCTATAAAAAAATATTTATATAAACGAAAAAAGCACCTGCATAAGCAAGTACTTTTTTCTGGCGCGCTGTGAGGGACTCGAACCCCCGACCTACTGGTTCGTAGCCAGTCACTCTATCCAGCTGAGCTAACAGCGCATACAATATTTAATTGTTTGTTCTTAACTCTCGTTTCGGAACTCATATATTATATCATACTTTGTCAGAAAAATCAAGCCCTAAAATTCGTAAATTTATGTAAACTTTTACATTTTATCATATCAGAAAAAAACGTACATATATTTAAGGTGTAAACAAAAAAACATTCGCTATGCGAAAGGAGAATATTCATGTTTATTTTTTCAACTAAAGTAACGCGCGGAAAGCTATTGACATTAGCTTTGGTCTGCGCGTGTCTTGCAATCATTTTAATAGTATCTGTCCCCGGCGGAGAAGTTGACACAGCGAAAAAGATCTCGCTCAAAGCATCAACAAACGAACAGCGTGTTGAATATCTTGAATCTTACGGTTGGACAGTTGAGAAAGAACCCAAGGAAACAGTAGAGATCGTAATACCGACGCAATTCGACGACACATACGAAAATTATAATACAATGCAGTTGACACAAGGGTTTGATCTTGTAAGTTTTAAAGGAAAAAAAGCAACAAGATACTCGTACACCGTAACCAATTATCCTAAATCGCAGGAAGATCCCGTATATGCGACACTGATAGTTGTAGACGACCGTATCGTTGCGGGAGACATTGCTTCAACATCTCTCGGAGGATTCATGCATTCCCTTGTCATGCCTAAAGATACTGTGCTTGAATTTGAAACAGTAAAGGACGAATTACTTCCCACCGCAACAGAGATCCTTGACGGAATCCTTCTTAGCTCAGGAAAATAAAAAGCATAACGACCGTTTCAGTTCAAGACTGAAAACGGCCGTCAGCATAACCCAAACACACAACAAACACTAAAGGAATAAGTGGTGAAAGTAAAGGGAATCAAACCCCAATAATTTGCCGTCAGGCACTTCCGTATAATTCCTAAATGTTTGCCATGCATTTCCTTTTTTAGTATTATATACCATTTTTTTCGATTTGTCAATAGGTAAATTTAAATTTTTTTATAAAAATGCGGCGGAAAAAAATTTTCCGCCGCAAAACTTATTTTTTTATAAACTTTATAGCAGACCTTGCGGCAACAGCACCATCACGAACCGCTTTATATATCTGTAAAGTACCGCCCACACAATCCCCCGCAGCAAACAACCCGGGGACAGATGTCTCGAGAGACTCATTGACCGTTATTTTACCGTCAGAAATAAAAGCTCCTATCTTTCTTGCTATATCAGTACTGCCCGCAACACCGAGAGCAACAAAAACACCTTTAACCCTGAGCTCTTCGCCTGATTCAAAAGAAACGGAGGAAACATTTTCCTCGCCATTTATTTCCAACAGTTTATCTTTAATAACCTTAAATCGACCCATATCTACCGTGGGTTCAATACCGTTAGTTAAAATAGTAACATCATCCGTAACATTTGCAAGTTCAGATGCTTCCTTTAACGCATATTCGCCTTCTCCAATAACCGCAACAGGTTTTTTTCTGTAAAAGAATGCGTCACATACGGCACAATAGCTTACTCCCCTGCCTTCAAACTCAGAAAGACCTTTTATATTGGGGGCTTTTCTCGAAGTACCTGTAGCTAAAATAAGTGTTTTTGACGAAAAAGACGAATTGGGTGTTACAACGGAAAAATCTTCGAAATATTCAACAGAAACAACTTGATCGCGGACAATATTAACTCCAAGTGCCATTGCCTGCTTTTCCCCAATAGCATGAAGTTCTGCACCTGAAACAGGTTTTTCCAAACCGTAAAAATTCTCTATCTTTTCTGCTTTTTCAAGAGCACCCATTCCGGAGGAAATAATAAGAGTGTTAAGCCCTGCACGAGCAGTGTAGAGAGCAGCCGAAACACCCGCAGGACCTGAGCCCACGATAATAACATCATAATCAGCCATATATAACTCAATACCTTTCTTTTCAATTATAGCTTTCGCCGTTTAACAACAACGAAAGCTACAAAACAGTTATTATTCAACTTCAACGCGAAGCTTGGAATCATCCGCAAAAACAGAGATCTTTTTGGGTATCATATCACTTTCACACATTACGGAAACAACTTTATCTTCAATTTCCTTCTGCACGACCCTACGAACATTTCTTGCGCCGTATTCCGAAGAATAACTCATATCAGCAAGAACGGAAAGTACCTCTTTTTCATACGAAAATTCAATTTCACGTTCAACCAGACCTGCTCTGAGTTCTTCAAGTCTGATCTTCACAATATCCTCGAACAGATCTTTTTCAAGAGGATTAAAGGTAATTATTTCATCAACTCTGTTAAGAAATTCGGGACGTAAAAATTCGCGAAGAGCTTTTTTTGTTTTTTCAGCGGAAACGGTGGCAACTGATTTGTTAAAACCGACTTCTCCGCCTCTGACATTTGAACCGGCATTTGTTGTCATAACAATAAGAGCATGTTCAAAGCTTACTTTTCTGCCATGAGAATCGGTAAGAATACCGTCATCAAGGATTTGAAGAAGGATATTAAGAACATCGGGATGCGCTTTTTCTATCTCATCAAAAAGAATAACGGAATACGGTTTCCGTCTGATCTTTTCGGTAAGCTGACCTGCCTCATCGTAACCGACATAACCCGGAGGAGATCCGATTATACGGGAAACGGCATGTTTCTCCATAAATTCACTCATATCAAGACGGATAAGAGTTTCGGGAGAATCAAAAAGTTCAGCCGAAAGAACTTTTACAAGTTCTGTTTTACCAACACCCGTGGGACCCGAGAAAATAAATGATACGGGACGTTTTCTCGGAACAAGACTTATTCTTCCGCGTTTTACAGCATTAGCAACCGCTTCAACAGCTACGTCCTGACCGACAATATGCTTTTTCAATTCGCTTTCAAGGTTACGAAGTTTTGCATATTCACCCTCTTTGATCTTTGATGCGGGGATACCGGTCCAAAGTTCAATAACAGCGGCAAGATCATCAAATGTTACAGTACAAGCCGTGACCTTAGATGAAAGTTCATCATAAGAAGCTTTTAATCTGAGCTCTTCGGAGCGTGCTTCCGCAATTTTCTGATAATCGCTTTCATCTTTTTCTTCTTTTGCTTCAAGAGCTTCGGCTTCTTCTTTTACTGTTTTGAGACGTTCACCGAGTTTGAAAAATTCATCGTAAAGAGGATTTTTCAATACTGCATTTGAACACGCTTCATCAATAAGGTCGATTGCTTTATCGGGAAGGAATCTGTCGTTAACATAACGTTCGGACATCTCGACAGCTCTTTCCGCAATAAGCATGGGAACACTTATATTATGGAATTTTTCATAGTATGTTTTGATACCGCGAAGCATCTCAACTGTTTCTTCAACAGATGGCTCATTGACCATGACAGGCTGAAAACGTCTTTCCAATGCGGCATCTTTTTCGATATACTTGCGATATTCATTGAGCGTTGTAGCACCGATAACCTGAATCTCGCCTCTTGAAAGAGCAGGTTTAAGCATATTTGCAGCGTTCATAGAACCTTCTGCATCACCTGTTCCGACAAGAGTATGAACCTCATCGATAACAAGAATAATATTACCTATAGCCTTAACTTCCTCGATAAGACCTTTTACACGGCTTTCAAACTGTCCACGGAACTGGGTTCCTGCGACAAGTCCGGTTAGATCAAGCAGATAAAGCTGCTTATCCGCCAATCTGGGCGGGGCGGAGCCGTCTGCCAGCTGCTGCGCGATGCCCTCTACGATAGCGGTTTTGCCGACACCCGGCTCGCCGATAAGGCAGGGATTATTCTTCTGGCGGCGGTTG
>SVMP01000131.1 GCA_015067385.1 Oscillospiraceae bacterium
ATTTATCAGGTCGAGGCTTCAGAGCCTTCTCTATGCTCACACTTGCGTTTTTGCAAATGGGGATTATTGAACTTGATTAACCCATTACACTATTCATCTTTTAAAAGATCTACAATTCAAATTACCTTTTTGATATGATTTTATATTTTGAATGACATCAAAAAAATTTAATTTCAAACTGTTGATTTTTCTTTGATATTGGTGTATACTATTCTTAATGATCGAGTTGCAGAAACTTGAGAGGCCTGCGACTGGGAGAGTTTCTGCGGGAACTTTCTCACCTTTTATAAAGAAATTTTCTATTTCTGCAAATGCATTTGACAAATGAGCCAAACAGAGTTACAATAAAAGTACCGAAGCTCCCAATTTTACCGATTGCATAGTATTAGTGCATAGTGGGGATGATTATGCACCCAATGTACATAGAAGGGGGAACACGAAAATCGCCGAAAATGGCGTAAAAGCGTAAATACGGCACGATATACCGAGATATGGAACAATGAAGCCTCAAAACCATGGTGCATAGATCCATTGGGGTGGTAGAGGCCGCAAGTTCAAGTCTTGTCATTTAGACCCAAATCGGAGGTTCAATCGAACCTCCGATTTTCTTTTGTTAAATGAAAAGAGCCTAAAATTTACATTTTAAGCTCTCTGGCGGAGAGTTAGGGATTTGAACCCTAGGTCCCTTTCGGGACACGAAATTTCGAGTTTCGCACCTTCGACCACTCGGACAACTCTCCAAATATATAAAACTCATTAAGAGTTTTATAGCAATATTAAATTTGATTAGAACTCCCATTAGAACTGCTATTTTACCGTTAAAGTATCTTCAACGAAAACCGCATGGTTATGGGATTTTTCAGAGATAGACTTCCAATTTCACATAAAGTTTTCGAGTCAGCCCCGTTATGTCCTGTTGCGGTGCCCGAAATTTTCTGCTCGCTGTTCGCTTCGCAAAATTTCGACCGCTGCCACTCCTTTTTGCTCCCTTCATTCGCCACCGGCGGCGGTCGCAAACGTCCCCACTTCGATATCTCTGCGTATACTATTTATTGAATTTCTATATTAAACTGTAAAAGAAATTCAGCTTTATAATAATATCATAAAAACGGCTGTTTGTCAAGAGTAAACGATGTAAAAAATAGAAAAACACAATTTTTTCGTATTGTCAGAATATGTCAAACAATAAATTTATCATACCACCCTCCTGTTTAATAAAAAAAAACGCAAACACCGAAAAGGCATTTGCGTTATTTTCACATTAATTTATCAATTCCAGATAACATCGTAAACAGAAAGCATAGGAGCAACTGTTTCTTCGATGATCGAATTCATCTGATCTTTATATTTTTCGAGAAGTTCGGTAACCGTAGTGTTTCCGACACAAATTTCCTCGGGGATCTTTCTTGAAGCAAAGCCTGTCTGATAATCGTAATTAAGAACAGCGTTGTTTCTCATTTCAAAGAACCAATCAGCATCGCGTCTGTCAAAGAAATAATTTCTTGCCATAAAATCTTTTATGTCCTCAAAGGTTTCAAGACCTTCAAAAGGTTCAAATATTGCATTAACAGCAATAGCAGCCGCATCGTTGAGATCGGAAAGCTTGGGTATGGAAACGAAATAATACTGAGAATGATAGAGACCGCCGTTATAGCCGGGTTCAACATCGGGGCCGTACGGTGTGGGCAAAACAGCGTAGTTTTCCATGTATGTGGAAATATCACCGGAAACACCGAAGATACAATGCGCGGGAGTAAAAGTATAACAACCAAATCCGTTAACAAAATTCTCCATGGAAATTGTTGCATTCTCGTGACCGTATTTGAAACAGCAATAGGCATACTCACCATTATAGATTTCGTTGATATATTCAAGAGCTCTCATACCGGGCTCTGTATAAAAGCCGCAGATAACAGAACCGTCTTCACCCTGCTGAGCAAAAGTTACACCGTTTGAACGAAGGAACATCTGAGACATATACGGATATGTTGTTGCCATACCGTACACGGTTTCGGTACCCAAATCAACGGTACATTTAACAAGTTCCTCTTTAAATCTATCCCAATTCCATGTTTTATCGTCAACATATTCACGCGGATCGGAAACGCCGAGAGAGTTGATAAGATCGACGTTTGCAACAAGCGGATAACCGAAAGAAACATAAGAAAGTTCGGGCCACAAAGCGGGAATAACACCGTAAACATCATCTACATAGAATGAAACCTCAAGAAGATTGGGCTTGCCCCATTTATCACTATCCTTGAAATCGATAAATTCGGAAAGTGTTGAAAAACCTGTAAGGAATCCTGTTTTTGCCCATTTCTGAGTGTCGTTGGAGTTACACATAATTATGTCACAATAACTTGAGCCCGCAGCAGATTCGAGATTGAAATTATTTGCGGTTGCTTTATTATCAAGAACAATTGCGCAATTAAGCTCTTTTTCAACCTCTGCGATGCGGTTTCTTGCCTGTTCGGCAAAAAGCGTGTCCTGTGTGTAACCGAGAATGTTGCCTTCAATGCTCATGTTAGTAAGCTGATCAATGATAACAGCAAAATCAAGTTCCGCCCCCGAGAGATCGATACTGTTTCCGTTTTCTGAAGAACCGAAATCGAGATCGAAGGACTCTTCTTTTTCGGTTTGAGCTCCACACGAACAGAAGAAAGAAAGACAGAAAGCAAGAAGAAGTATTTTTGCAATTTTACGCATACTATAAAACCTCTTAATTTTTATTTGTATTTTATTATAACAATTTTTTGAGCTGCAGTCAAGTGTTTTAAAAAAAATCAACGTAAACACCGAAACAGTATTTACGTTGAAAAACCATTTAACTTAATTCAATTACTACCCCAAAGAAGATCGCAGGTTTCTTCGAGAGGAATATAAACCTCTTCAATAGTTGTCTGCATGATCTCAGCATTTGCTTCAAGTATCTGAGAAATAGACTTGCCGCCCTTTGCATTGTTTATAGCGTTGGGGATAAGATATCCGTTGTCGTTATAAGGCAGATAACGGCAGTTTTCAAGACATTCAAAAATAACTTTTGTATCTCGACTGTCATGGAAAACATATCTGTCGTAATATTCGAAACGCTGTTCTTCCGTCTCATAGCCCGGAAGAGGTTCAAAAATATCGTTAACAACAACAGCTATTTCGTCAATCGCTTCAATATTTGTCGGGAAAGAAATACCGTTATTATAGAACTCAAACTGACCGATCCAGCCCGTTCCGTGAAGGTCATCGGAAAGAGGGAACGGAAGTATGCCAAAGTTTTCAACTTCATATTGAATATCTTCAAGGCCGTAATAAAGATGAGTCAAAACCATTACAGATTCTTCATTTACAAATTTTGCGATCGTAGAAAAAGTATCAGAGCCTCTTGTTATGTTAACCTCCCAGTTATTCCAGAATGTATCGGAAACCCAAGTAAGCTTATCAACTACACCGGGCTCAAGAAACGCATTTGCATAAGTTCCGTCTTCTTTTTCCACAACATAGTCAATACCGCTTGTTTTAATGGCAATACTAAAATAATGGGCAGGTTCAACAGCAAGTGCATATACCGTTTCTCCACTCATATTTGTATGCGTGTAGGAATTGAGAACTTCTTCGTATTTTGCTCTCGTCCATTCGCCGTTTTCAACAAATTCACGAGGATCTGTCTGCCCGAGATTTGATATTATATTCTCGTTAACAAAGAAGAAGTGGTCTACCTGTTTCCATATTGTTTCAGGCCAATACATCGGAAGGATACCGTAAAGATGGTTATCATACGCATACGTTATGAGTTTTTCTCTTCCGCCCCATTTTTCAGTATTGGAGTAAACCAGAGGGGTGGGCATATTATCGACCGGGAAAAGAAGATCTGCCCTCATCTGACTGTAAAGCTCAAAGGATGTTGAAAGCATAACATCGCAAGGTTTAATTCCGGAAGAAATTGAATAGAAAAGATTGGAAACCAAAGATTCATTTTCGTCGAAAATGATTTTAACATCATATTTTTCTTCGATTTCTGCAACCCTTGCTTTTGCAATATCGCCGAAAAGAGAGTCCTGCTCATAGCAGATGTACGGCGACATGGCAAATGTAAGTTCAAGACCGTCAAAAGTATTCTGTTCAAACTCGCCGCTGTAGTCAGGAATTACCTCTGCTGATTGAGAAGCACATGACACAAAAAATACGATGACAAACAAAAAAGCAAAAAAGGTTTTTAAACATCTCATAATCGTCTTCCTCTCTAAAAATATTTAATTATTTATTTTATTTTTTACGGCATATAAGGACTACCGTTATAAGTATAATCCTCGGGCATGATATAAGGCGTGATAAACTTAATTGTAAACTCAACGCCCCACTGACCGCGGACACCCATCCAGTTGCCCGAATGAGGCTCGATCGAAAGCATTCCGTTGTAGCCTTTTGTGTAAAGAGCGTTCATAACGGCACCCCAGTTGACCTGATCGAGACCTGCCGGCGGATCGTCATAAGGTCTTCCGTCAACATACATAGAGCCTTTGATATGGAAATGATTGATCCTATTACCCCAGGCGATCATTTCATGAAGGTAATCCCCTCCCCTGCCGAGACAATGAGAAGTATCGTATTTAATACCGAGTTCGGGAAGTGCGCCAAGAATGGGTTCCCATTCTTTTTCGGTTACTACGAAATTTGCCCATGAGCAGTTATAAACAGAAATCTTAACATTCTTGCCTTTTGCATATTCGATAAGTTCACCGAAATATTTAATTGCGATAGCGCAGTTTTCTTCAAATGTTTTGCCTTCTGTCCAGTTACAGCCTGTGTTAAAAACAGGGCAACCGAGCGCGGAAGCGGCATCGATAAGATTTTTGTCGTGCTGAAGCGCAGACGGAATGATCTCACCGTTGCTGTCAATGCGTGTTTCTCCCCAACGACCGATAGAGCCAACGGCAACATCGTATTTTTCGCTGAAAGATTTAATTTCATCAACATGACCTGCAACTTCCATGCTGTCATAATTAAAGTTGCAGCAGAATTCGACGGCATGAAGACCGAGATCCGCAACATATTTAAAGGACGCCTCATCCCAGCCGTTTATAATACCGAGTTTCATTTTAGTTCTCCTTTTCAATATACAATATTTCTGTTATAAATATAACATATTCCACTCAAAATGTCAAGGAAATTCTACATAAAAAACGATATTTATTTTAAAACATAAAAAAAGAAAACTCACCCGAAGGAGAGTTTTCTGTAAATTATATATTATTCCTTGCCAGAAAGTTTTCTGTCGATTGCGGCAGCGGCAGTTTTGCCTGCACCCATGGCGAGGATTACGGTTGCCGCACCTGTTACGGCATCACCGCCTGCGTAAACACCGTCACGGGAAGTCAAACCATCTTCATTGACAACGATACCGCCGCGAGAAGTCGTTTCAAGACCTTCGGTGGTGGATTTGATAAGGGGGTTGGGAGAGGTACCGATAGCCATGATGACACATTCGAGGGGAATATAGAATTCGGAATTTTCTTTAACAACGGGGCGACGTCTGCCGGAAGCATCGGGCTCGCCGAGCTCCATTTCAACGCATCTGATACCGGAGACGGATTTTTCATCCTCGGAAAGAATAGCTGTGGGGTTGGTAAGAAGTTTAAAGATGATTCCTTCTTCTTTAGCGTGTTCGACCTCTTCGGCTCTTGCGGGGAGTTCTTCTTCGCTTCTTCTGTAAACGATATAAACCTCGTCTGCACCGAGACGTTTTGCACAACGTGCGGCATCCATAGCAACGTTACCGCCGCCTACGACAGCGACACGTTTTGCTTTCATGACGGGAGTTTCGGAATTATCCTTATACGCTTTCATAAGGTTTATACGGGTAAGGAATTCATTTGCGGAATAAACACCGTTAAGAGCTTCGCCGGGGATACCCATAAA
>SVMP01000132.1 GCA_015067385.1 Oscillospiraceae bacterium
CCTCAACATTCTTCTCGGTTCCGAACCCGAAAAGAACGAAGAAAAAGACAAGATCAGAGAGAACGTTCTCAAAGCGCTCAATCAGAAATACGGCATTACCGAAGCTGATCTTCTCACCGCAGAGATCACCGTCGTTCCCGCAGAAAATGCAAGAGACCTCGGTTTTGACAGAAGCCTTATCTCTGCTTACGGTCATGACGACAGAGTTTGCGCATACCCCTGCTTTACAGCTCTTCTCAAGACCACCGCTCCGAAAAAAACATGTGTTTGCGTTTTTGCAGACAAAGAAGAGATCGGCAGCGTAGGTGTTACGGGTCTTCGTTCCGACTTTATGACAAACTTCCTTCTCGCGCTTTGCGACGGTTACAACAGCCGTATTGCATTCGCAAACTCCGCAGCTATTTCTTCCGACGTTGCGGCAGCGTTCGACCCGAACTATCCCGAAGTTTTTGAAAGACGTAACTCTGCGTTCATCAACTGCGGTCCCGCAATCTGCAAATACACAGGTCACGGCGGCAAGAGCGGCGCTTCCGACGCTTGTCCCGAATTTATCGCTAAACTTCTCAAGATCTTTGACGATGCAAATGTTATCTATCAGTTCACCGAGCTTGGCAAGGTTGACCAGGGCGGCGGCGGAACTGTTTCTCAGTTTATTGCAGACAGAAATATCGAAGTTCTCGACATCGGCGTGGCTATGCTTTGTATGCATGCACCCTGCGAAGTTGCCGCAAAGACCGATATTTACCTTCTCGACAGACTCTGCGAGGCATTTTACAAAAATTATTGATTGAAAATCTGAAAAATCTTTGTAATTCCCGGAAAAGATGTTTACTTTTCCGGGATTTTATGCTACAATATAATGTAATTATATTATAGTGTAAATTTACAGAGAAAATAAATGAATTTGATCGCCTAAAAGGAGTTAATAATCATGAAAAGATACTTTACATCCGAATCCGTAACCGAAGGTCATCCCGATAAAATATGTGACAGAATATCCGATGCTGTTCTCGATGCAATTCTTACTCAGGATCCCGTTGCCCGTGTCGCATGCGAAACATGTGTTACAACCGGTATGGTTCTTATAATGGGCGAGATCACAACAAGCTGCTATGTTGAGATTCCGAGAATCGTTCGTGACGTTATCAACGGTATCGGTTACGACAGAGCAAAATACGGTTTTGACGGTTCTACATGTTCCGTTCTTACCTCTATTGAAGATCAGTCTGCAGACATTGCGCTCGGTGTTGACCGTGACGGTGCAGGCGACCAGGGTATGATGTTCGGCTTTGCGTGTGACGAGACCGAAACCCTCATGCCCATGCCCATATATTACGCACACAAGCTTTCAAAGAAGCTTACCGATGTAAGAAAACAGGGAACTCTCGGTTTTCTCCGTCCCGACGGTAAAACTCAGGTAACCGTCGAATATGATAACGACCGCCCCGTAAGAATCAGCGAGATCGTTATTTCCGCACAGCACTCCCCCGTTGTAAGCTACGATTCCATTAAGGAAGGTCTTATCGAAGAAGTAATCAAAACAACCATTCCCGAAGGTATGACTGACAGCAACACAAAGATCTTCGTTAACCCGACAGGTCAGTTTGTAGTAGGCGGTCCTCAGGGCGACAGCGGTCTTACCGGCCGTAAGATAATCGTTGACACATACGGCGGTTATGCTCGTCACGGCGGCGGTGCATTCTCCGGTAAAGACCCCACAAAAGTTGACAGAAGCGCATCTTACATGACAAGATACATTGCAAAGAACCTTGTTAAAGCAGGTATTGCAAAGAAATGTGAGCTTCAGGTTGCATACGCTATCGGCGTTGCTGACCCCGTATCCATTTCCGTTGAGACATTCGGCACAGGTATCATGTCCGACGAACAGATCACAAAGATCGTCCGCGAAGTATTCGATCTTCGTCCCAGAGCAATCATTGAACAGCTTGATCTCAGAAAGCCCATCTATCAGCCTCTTTCCGCATACGGCCACATGGGCAGAGAAGATCTCGGCGTAAAATGGGAGATCTGCGACAGAGTAAACGATATCCTTGAGGCTGCAAAGCATGTTTAAGGCAGACAGTCACATACATACGACATTCTCTCCCGACGGACGTCAAACACCCGAACAGCTTATACAAACAGCAATTGCGGCAGGGCTTACGGAAATAACGGTAACGGAGCACTGCGAATGCAATGACAATGCGGCGCTTCCGCCGGAAGAAACACCGTGGCCCGATCTTGATGTTAAGGCATACACAGAAACATACGAAAAGCTGAAAGAGACATCACCGATAAAGATAAATATCGGCATAGAGATCGGACAGGCGACGCAAGGCAGAGAATACGCAGAAAAGATGCTTTCGTCATACGAATGGGATTTTGTTCTCGGTTCGCTGCACAATGTTAGAAACGAATACGATTTTTACTATATGGACTATGCGGGCAAGGATCTCAAAAAGCTTTTCTCCGAATATTTCGATCAGCTTTACGAAACAGTTGAAACCTGCCGTTTTTCCTCGCTTTCGCATCTTTATTATCCCGTACGATACATTTACCGTCAGGGGCTCACGCTCGATCTTGAACAGTTTGACGGTCAGATAAAACTCATTCTTGAGCTTCTTGCAAAAAAAGGTCTGGGGCTTGAGATCAATACGAGTTCCGTTTCAGACTCATACGGAGATCTTGTTCCGGGATTCAGATACGCCAAGATGTTCCGCGAGCTCGGCGGAGAGATCGTAACGGTCGGAAGCGACGGACATTATGCGGAAAAAGTCGGTGTCGGGATCGATGTTGCTTATAAAATGCTTAAAGAAGCAGGCTTTACGGCAGTTGCGACATTTGAAAAGCAAGTCCCCGTATTTCACAACATTTGAATTTTAAGGAATCTTTCAATCAACGAAAGAACTGGTTATAAATTATGAACATAAAAGAAAAAGTTCTCCGTTTTCTTGAAACGGACTGCAGATACAGCGCAAAGAACATTGCAGATGCGATAGATGTTACAGAGCAGGAAGTTGCCGACGTTATAGCATCATGCATTGACGACGGTACGATCCTCGGCTACAAAGCACTCATAAACTGGGACAAAACAGACAGAGATTACGTTTCCGCAATGATAGAGATCAAGGTTCAGCCCGAAAAAGGCGAAGGCTTTGACAGCGTAGCAAGAAAGATATGCGCTTTTGAAGAAGTTGTATCGGTATTTCTCATGTCGGGCGGCTTCGACCTTACTGTTATGCTTGAAGGAAAGAGCATGAGAGAGGTTGCGCTCTTTGTTGTTGAAAAGCTTGCAGTTATCGACGGTGTAACGGGAACAGCTACTCACTTTGTACTCAACAAATATAAAGACAAAGGCATAATATTTGACGAAAAAGAAAAAGACACAAGAGTTATGATGGAGTTCTGATCGAATGATAGATTACGAAAATCTTCTTACCGATACGGTAAAAAACATCAAGCCGTCCGGTATACGTAAATTTTTTGACGTTGCGGAAAGAATTCCCGATGCAATAGCTCTCGGTGTCGGTGAACCCGATTTTAAAACCCCGTGGAATATCCGACAGGCAGCGATAGAAGCCCTCAGCAAAGGTCAGACACGATATTCGGCAAACGCAGGTCTTACACCTCTCCGTGAAGAGATCGCAAGATATATGGAACGCCGTTTTACGTTAAAATACGATCCGGCATCCGAAGTCATTGTAACGGTAGGCGGAAGCGAAGCTATAGACAACATAATCCGTTCCGTTATTTCCGTCGGCGATGAAGTTCTCATTCCGGAGCCGAGTTTTGTCTGTTATGCGCCTCTTACAGAACTTGCGGGCGGCAAACCGATAATTCTTCCGACGTATGAAAAAGACGATTTCAAGCTTATGCCTGAAACGGTAAAGGCGGCAATAACAGAAAAAACAAAGCTTCTCATCATGCCGTACCCCAATAATCCGACGGGTGCGCTCATGGAAAAAGAGGACTACGAGAAGATAGCCGCCGTAATAAAAGATACAAATATTCTCGTTCTTTCCGATGAGATATACATAGAGCTCAACTATTCGAAATCGAAGCCGTTTTCCTTTGCCCAGACAGAGGGTATGTTTGACAGAACGATCGTTGTAAACGGTTTTTCAAAAACATATGCGATGACAGGCTGGAGAATCGGTTTTGCGTGCGGACCGAAGCCTATAATGAAAGCGGCTTTGAAGATACATCAATACGGTATCATGTGTGCGCCGACCGTTTCGCAGTATGCGGCGATCGAAGCGTTGAAAAACGGCGATGAAGACATTGAGAACATGAGAGAGCATTATAATATGAGAAGACGTTTTCTTCTTGATTCTTTTGAAGCTCTTAATGTTCCGTGCTTTGAACCGAAAGGCGCGTTTTATGTTTTCCCGAACATTTCGGAGTTTGCCGAAAGTTCTGAAGCATTCTGTAACGATTTTCTTGAAAAAGCTCACGTTGCAGTCGTTCCGGGCAATGCGTTCGGCGACAGCGGCGAAGGATTTATAAGAATATCTTACGCATACTCTCTCGATCATCTCAAAAAAGCGATCGAACGTCTCGAAAAATACATCAAGAGGTAAAAAGATCCTCCATACTCGTTTTGCGGCTGAGAAAACAATCGGAATATACACAGACGCAATTCCGAAAGAAAGGTACGCTTTCGTTTTTGAAAGCTATGAAAAATAATGAAAGTAAACGCATATGCCAAAATAAATCTTACTCTTGATGTTTTAAATAAAAGAGAGGACGGATATCATGAAATATCGTCCGTTATGCAGACAATTTCTCTCTGCGACGTACTTTCTTTTAATATTGAAGACAGAAAAGACAACGAAAACGAAATCATAATAACATCAAACGACAATGACCTTCCGACAGACAGTAAAAATCTTTGTCACAAGGCTTGTACTCTGTTTTTTGAAGAATTCGGCATTTGCGGGAAAACGGTCAATATTCATATAGAAAAGAACATACCGATAGCGGCAGGGCTCGGCGGCGGAAGCTCGGATTGCGCAGAAACGTTGAAAGCGTTAAATAAAATGCTGAAAACGAATGCGGAAAACGAAAGGCTTCGCCAAATAGCCGTTAAAATCGGTGCAGACGTACCTTTTTTTATTGAAGGCGGATGCTGCAAGGCTACGGGCATCGGAGACGTTCTGACGCCGGTAAAAAAAGTGAGCGACCATTTCATTATTCTTGCAAAACCTACGGAAGCGCTTTTGAGCGGCGCTGTTTACAAAGATTTTGACGAGCTTTACGAAAAAGACGCCTCTTTGTTTCCCAAGCCCTCAACAGAGCATTTTCTTACAGAATCGAATCGGTTAAAGTTCATTTCAAACATGCTGACACCCGTTTCCGAAAAGAAAGCACGATCCATTTCAATTTTGAAAAAGGCGCTTTCGGAGCTTGGGGCAAAAGCAGCGGAAATGACCGGAAGCGGACCTACGGTATTTGCTGTTTTCGACAGAGAGCAGGAAGCGAAAAACGCAGTTGAATCATTAAAAAAACGCATAGCCACAAGCTTTTGCGGAATATATAAAACAGTTAACAATATCTAAAAAATATATAATCAAGGGGAAATTAATATGGAATTCATGGGTCTTAACGAGATACGTGAAAAGTATCTCAGCTTTTTTGAATCCAAGGGACATCTGAGAATGGAATCATTCCCTCTCGTGCCCCAGAACGATAAAAGTATTCTTCTCATAAACGCAGGCATGACTCCGCTCAAGCCTTACTTTACAGGTCAGCAGAAGCCTCCGAGAAACCGTGTCACCACCTGCCAGAAATGTATAAGAACACCCGACATTGAACGTGTAGGTAAAACATCACGTCACGGTACATTTTTTGAAATGCTCGGCAACTTCTCTTTCGGCGATTATTTCAAGCATGAAGCT
>SVMP01000133.1 GCA_015067385.1 Oscillospiraceae bacterium
AGTCAAGATTTGTTGCCTGATCTTCTTTACCCATAACACCGATGACCAAAAGGTCTTTATCAAGGTCCGGGCTGTGGTAGATAGGCTCGTTATTCTCGTTGAAAGTAACATATTTCTCGTAAATTTCTTTACCTACGACCGCAATTTCAAGTTTACTTGAACCGTTAACTTCTTCGTGCGTGAAGAATCTGCCCTGGAGCATATTTACGGGGTCAATGTAGCCGTTATAGTAGAAACCGCGTTCTTCAATGTAATCGTCGCCTCTGTAACTTGCAGAAATATATCTGTTGATTATCGCATCCGGTGCTTCTGCACCGATTTCGTCAAAGACTACTTTTACCTTAGGTGCATCCTCTTCCGCAAGCTGAGAAACATATGCTATTTTAACATTCTCTGTGTAATAACCGGTATAGTAGAGGTCTATTCTGTCAAGTGCGACCTGATAACTTGCTATAAACATACTGAATACGCCTACGATTGCAAGCATGCAGAATATAACCACACGGTAGAAAGGCAAACGCTTGTCTTTTTTGACTTCAGTTCCACGAATAAGTGTTGCGATGGAATAAGATCTTAACTTAACATTAATGCAGATATACAAAATTATTGCTGTCAAAATGTAGAAAAGAATATTCAGAACAAATCCCGCACGTATCGTTGGAATCATAAGATGCTCATAGCCAAAGGAAAGATAAGAGAACTTGTTGAATATATTGAAAGCAAAATATCCTCCGATTTGCCCCAAAATGAAGAGAGTGAACGATTCAAACAAATACCTCATTGCTATTCCGTTGAGAGTTTCTCCGACAACCATTCTGATCGCATAGTTTTTCATATTGCCATCGATCTTGTAAAGCATTGTGAAAACAAAGCTGAAGAGCGAGAACAGAAGCGTTGTTATACAAACAACTATGCTTATTGCAAGCTGATCTTGGTAGTTGCTTGCGAGTTCTTTTTCGATGCGAAGCTCCCATATTTCATACAGGTCATCTAACCCTACTTCAGCCAAAAGAGCTAAAACTTGCTGTTTAATTTCCTCATATTTTTCAGTATCAGCTATAAAAAAACTAGAAACAAATCTTTGGGTATATTGCCCTGAATATTCCGAATATTCTCCCATAATATCATCAAGATCTCTTTCCATATACGGCATGAGGACCATATTATCATAGGAAAATATCATTGTATTTCTGTTGACAGGTGCATAATACTGATTCGGAGCAATAAATCCAACAACCTTTAATGGTTTGTCGCAATACTCAACAATGAATTCCTCCCCCAGAGAATAATATTTTTTATAATTATTTCCCATAAGAACAGGAATATATTCATTATCGTAAAGATAGTCAATTTCCTTAAAATATTCGCCTTCACTTAGCCTAATATTAAAATAATCAAGATATTCTGAATCGACACGATACGAATTAAGACTTTCATATCCGATTCCATTCACATTGAACATAGAATGCTCGCCAATTATCTTGTCTTTTTCTTCCCATTCTTTTTCTTCATGTAAGACAATTCGGGTCTCAACATTTGTAATAATACTAAGACCATCAATCTTCAAGGCTTTATTATAGAATTCTTCTATCATTTCAAATCTGCGAACTGCTTCGGGGTTATTCTTCGATGGATCCATCGGATCTCTAATCATAGAGAAGTCAATAGCATCTCTCTCCTGCATGGTTCCCATTTTTCCCCACATTTTGAAGTATTCCTTATCACCCCATGCGATCTGTGCGACACCGCTCTGTTCTTCCGTCCAATAGTAATTTGCAAGAACGGTGTACAGAACAAGGCTCGTTATAACGATCTGAACAAAAAGAAAAATAAATAAAAACGGTGATTTTCTGATGCTTGCCCAAAGGTCTGTAAATAAGTGTTTCATGTTGCACCTCCGTAATGTTTATAAAAATGTGTCGGACAATCTTATGTTTATATTATAACATGAAAAAGCCATGATTTCAAGGGTGAATACAAAATACAGTATAAAAGATTTGATTGATATATATCGATTATTTGTGTAAAATAGACAAAATCTCCTCTAAAAAAGCACAACGTTTTTTTAGAGGAGTTCTTGTTATTTATTTAATTTCTGTATCTGTTATTATTCGTTGAAGCAAATGTTTTTGCGATTGCTATAACGGAAAGGAAGACCGCTAAAAGCAAGACGGAAACAAGAGAAATTGCAATAACGACAGGGTCGATCATGTAGATCTCGAAAAGCTGAATGTCTTTGCAAATTGTCTCTTTGAGTAAAAGAACGATCACGTTGCCTGTTACGAATGCGCCGAACGTTAATGAACTGAAATCGAGGAATGTGTCGATCAGTATCATTCTCATTGAGTAGCCGACAAGCTTCTTGACGTAGTGAATATTTTCCTGCTTGGAAACGTAGTAGAAACAGAAAACTACTGCATTGATAACGATCATTATCAACATCATAAACAGCAGATCTGTCGGTGCTTCAACGGTAAGACGAGGCGTATAATCCTTTGTGGTTACCATTGCGGTTTCCGATACGTGGCGTGTGAAAACTTCTTCCAATTTTGCAACTGTTGCTTCATCTTTGCCGTCAAGAGTATAGTTGGCATCATGTCCCAATGTCTTTGATGCAAATCTGATCGGCATTAAAACCGTCAAGTCAACGTTCGTTGCCTGATCTTCCTTACCCATAACGCCGATAACCAAAAGATCTTTATCCAAAATGTCGCAATGATAGATTGGCTCGTTGTTTTCATTGAAGTTAACGTATTTATCGTAAATTTCTTTTCCTACGACAGCGATTGCAAGATCACTTGTTCCGTTGACTTCTTCATGAGTGAAAAATCTGCCTTGAAGCATATTTATGGGGTCGATATAGCCGTTGAAATATATGCCTCGTTCTTCAACGAAATCGTCGCCTCTGTAACCGGCTGAAACATATCTGTTGATTATTGCATCGGGGGCTTCTGCACCGATCTCGTCAACCAATACCTTTACATTAGGAGCATCTTCTATAGAAAGTCGGTTAATATATGCCATTTTAACGTTCTTCGTATAGTATCCGGTGTAATAAATATCTATTCTGCCAACAGCAACCTGATAGCTTGCTATAAACATACTGAACACACCGACTATTGCAAGCATACAGAAGATAACAACTCTGTAGAAAGGCAAACGTCTATCTTTTTTGACTTCATTACCGCGAATAAGCGTTGCAATGGAGTATGATTTCAGTTTAACATTAATGCTGATATAGAGAATAATTGCAGTAAGAATATAGAAAAGAATATTAAGAACAAATCCTGCCTTTATCGTAGGAATCATAAGATGTTCATATCCCCAAGAAAGATAAGAGAATTTGCTGAATATATTAAATGCGAAATAGCCTCCGATTTGTCCCAAAATGAAAAGAATAAACGATTCGAAAAGATAACGTATCGCAATTTCATGTCGTGTTTCTCCGACGACCATACGGATCGCATAGTTTTTCATATTGCCGTCGATCTTGTAAAGCATTGTAAAAACAAAACTGAAAAGAGAGAACAACAATGTTGCTATGCAAACGACCAAGCTTATCGTAAGCTGATCTTTATAGTTGCTTGAAAGCTCTTTGGAAATTCTGAGTTTAAATGTTTCATAATATTCGCCCAGACCGACTTCATCCAAAAGATTCAGAACTTCCTGATGAACACGCTCATAATCCTGGGGGTCGGTTACAAAATAACTTGACGTAAACCTATGGGTAAATAAATACGCATATTTTGAATAATCTCCAAAGACATCGTCCACGCCTCTTTCAAAATACGGAACAAGTATTCTGTTATCGTAAGAATAGACTGTGCTCGGTTTGTTCGATGGCGTAAAATACTGATTGGGAGCAACAAAACCAACAACCTTAAAGGGCTTAGTATCGGGTTTATAATATTCCGGATAGAATTCTTCACCTATAGAGTAATACTTTTTGAATTTATCTCCCATCAAAACTGGGATATAATCGTTATCGTAAAGATAATCTTCTTCCTTGAAGTATTCGCCCTCACTCAGTTTAACCTTGAAATAATCAAGATAATTGGAGCTGATATAGTAAGAATAAACTCGTTCATAGCTTTGTCCGTTTTGATTGAACATTGCATGTTCGCCGATGACTTTGTCCTCTTCGTCCCAGTCCTTTTCTTCATTCAATTCAATATCGAGATTGTTTTCATTGACAATTATCGTAAGACCTTCGATCTGCTTTGCTTTTTCGAAGAATTCTTCGACCATTTCAAATTGTCTTACTTTATTGGGATCGTTTTTGGTCGGATCCATATTCTCTTTATATCTGGAACTCATAATACCTTCAACATCTTTAAATGATGTGTTCAACTTCATCCACATCTTGAAATATTCCTTATCACCCCATGCGATCTGCGCGACATTGCTCTGCTCTTCCGTCCAGTAATAATTTGCAAGGACGGTGTACAGAACAAGGCTTGTGATCACAATTTGAACAAAAAGAAAGATAAATAAAAACGGTGATTTTCTGATGCTTGCCCAAAGGTCTGTGAATAAGTGTTTCATGTTGCACCTCCGTAATGTTTATAAATGTGTCGGACAATCTTATGTTTATATTATAACATGAAAAAGCCATGATTTCAAGGGTGAACACAAAATACAGTATAAAAGATTTGATTGATACATATCGATTATTTGTATAAAATAAACAAAAAATCCCTCCCGAAAGGGAGGGATAAAAATCAGCCTGAAATTTGAGCTTCAACAAGTCTGCCGCCGCAATAAATTTCGCGGAGTTTGGGTTTTTCGATCTTACCGGTGGGATTTCTGGGCACATCGGCAAAAATGATTTTGCGGGGACGTTTATAACGAGGAAGAGAAGAGCAAAAAGCATTGATCTCTTCTTCAGAGCATTCGACGCCGTCTTTAAGAGAGATAATAGCGGCAGCGATCTCTCCGAGACGTTCATCGGGAAGACCGATAACGGCAACGTCCTTGATCTTATCGTTAGAGCGAAGGAAATCCTCGATCTGAACGGGATAGAGATTTTCGCCGCCTGTAATGATAACGTCTTTTTTACGGTCAACGAGCCAAATGAAGCCGTCTTCGTCTATACGAGCCATATCGCCCGTGCAGAGCCAGCCGTCCTTTAAGACTTCAGCAGTAGCTTCGGGGTTTTTATAATAGCATTTCATAACGCCGGGGCCTTTAACAAGAAGTTCGCCGACCTCATCGCCTTCGACTTCTTTACCCTTATCCCCTACTACTTTTGCCTGCCAAAGATGACCGGGTTTACCGATAGAGCCTACTTTATGAATATTTTCAACGCCGAGATGAACACAGCCGGGGCCGATGGATTCGGAGAGACCGTAGTTTGTGTCATACTCATGGTTCGGGAAAAGCTGTTTCCAGCGTCTAATAAGGCTCGGAGGGACGGGCTGAGCGCCGATATGCATAAGACGCCACTGTTCGGTATTGTAATCGGAGAGATCTATATCTCCGCGATCGATACTGTCAAGAATATCCTGCGCCCAAGGAACAAGAAGCCAAACGATCGTTGCACCCTCATCGGAAACGGCTCTCAAAATCCATTCGGGGCTTACGCCTCTGAGGATAACAGATTTTGCGCCGACGAGAAGGCTGCCGAACCAATGCATTTTAGCGCCCGTATGATAAAGGGGCGGAATACAGAGGAAAATATCGTCACGAGTCTGACTGTGGTGGTTCTGTTCTGTTAAGCAAGAAGAAACGAGGGCGCTGTGAGAATGAAGGATAGCTTTCGGGAAGCCTGTTGTACCCGAAGAAAAATAGATCGCGCCGTAATCATCATCACGGACATCGATAGCGGGAGCGATAGAAGAACAGTATGTTACAAGCTCATCGTAATTATCGGCAAAA
>SVMP01000134.1 GCA_015067385.1 Oscillospiraceae bacterium
TCTTACCCACAGAGAAGCATCTGTCCTTCTTGCATGTGATATCCCCGAAAAAGTAGAGGAAATGTACAAACTCGCAGAAGAGATCAAACTTGCTCTTTACGGTAACCGTATCGTAATGTTTGCGCCTCTTTATCTTTCAAACTATTGTGTGAACGGTTGCGTGTATTGTCCTTATCATGCGAAAAACAAGAATATATGCCGCAAAAAGCTTTCTCAGGAAGAGATTGAAAAAGAAGTTATCGCTCTTCAAGACATGGGTCACAAACGTCTCGCACTCGAGGCAGGCGAAGATCCCGTCAATAACCCCATAGAGTATATCCTCGACAGCATTAAAACCATTTACTCCATCAAGCATAAAAACGGCGCTATTCGCCGCGTTAATGTAAATATTGCCGCTACGACCGTTGAAAATTACCGTAAACTCAAAGAAGCAGGCATCGGAACATATATCCTTTTCCAGGAAACATACCACAAAAAGAGCTATCTTGAGCTTCATCCCACAGGTCCCAAGCATAACTATGACTACCATACCGAAGCTATGGACAGAGCTATGCAGGGCGGTATCGATGATGTAGGTCTCGGTGTTCTTTTCGGTCTTGAACTTTATAAATACGAATTTGCAGGTCTTCTCATGCATGCTGAACATCTCGAAGCTGCTTTCGGCGTAGGTCCTCATACGATAAGCGTTCCCCGAATCAAGCGTGCAGACGATATCGACCCGTCTGTATTCGATAACGGTATTGATGACGAAACTTTTGCAAAGATAATAGCTTGTATCAGAATAGCCGTTCCGTATACCGGTATGATAATCTCGACAAGAGAAAGCCAGGCAGTAAGAGAACGTGCTCTTAATATCGGTATTTCTCAGATCAGCGGCGCTTCCCGTACGTCTGTCGGCGGTTATACCGAAGAGGACCGTCCTCATGATACCGAACAGTTTGACGTTTCCGACCAGAGAACTCTTGATGAAGTCGTTAACTGGATGATCGGTCTCGGTTTTATTCCTTCTTTCTGTACGGCTTGCTACAGAGAGGGTAGAACCGGTGACCGTTTCATGAGCCTCTGTAAGAGCGGTCAGATCCTTAACTGCTGTCACCCCAACGCTCTTATGACTCTTACGGAATTCCTTTCCGACTATGCATCGGAAGATACAAAAAAGAAAGGTCTCGAACTTATCAAGCGAGAACTTGAAAGAATTCCCAATGAAAAAGTAAGAAAGATCGCTGAAAAGAATATCGAAGCGATCACAACTTCCAACAGCAGAGACTTCCGTTTCTGATTTTGAAAGGAGATATTTATGGGTCTTAACGATAAAGCAACTTCCGAACGAGTCCATATAGGTTTTTTCGGTTTACGTAACGCAGGCAAATCAAGTGTCGTAAATGCTGTTACGGGGCAGAGTGTTTCCGTTGTTTCCGATGTTAAAGGTACAACGACAGATGCCGTCGAGAAATCTATGGAGCTTCTGCCGATAGGTCCCGTTGTTATTATCGACACTCCCGGTATAGACGATTCCGGCGAGCTCGGAGATCTTCGTGTTAAGAGAACGAAAAAGGTTCTTAATAAAACGGATATCGCCGTTCTTGTTGTCGATGCTCAAAAGGGAATGAGTGAACACGATATTTCTCTCAAAACTCTTTTTGAACAGAAAGAGATCCCGTATGTTATCGCTTATAACAAAAGCGATATGATTGCAGATATTCCTGCCGAGACTGACAATGAAATATATGTCAGCGCAAAAAACGGTACGAATATATATGAACTGAAAGAAAAGATCGGTAAACTTTCCGGTACTGAAACAAATCAGAAAAAAATTGTCGGAGATATAATCGAACCCGGAGATAATATCGTTCTCGTTGTCCCTATCGACTCATCTGCGCCCAAAGGACGCCTTATTTTGCCGCAGCAGCAAACTATCAGGGATATTCTTGAGTCGGGCGCTATGGCTACCGTAACGCGCGATACGGAGCTCAAAAAAGCTCTTTCCTCTCTTTCTGTTAAACCGAAACTTGTCATAACCGATTCTCAGGCGTTCGGTAAAGTCGAGAAAGATACGCCCGAAGATATACTTTTGACTTCTTTTTCGATTCTGTTTGCCCGTTATAAAGGTGATCTTCTGCAGGTCGTAAAGGGTGCTGCAAAGCTCGGAAAACTTCAGGACGGAGATACTGTTCTTATTTCCGAGGGCTGTACGCATCACCGTCAGTGTAACGATATCGGTACCGTTAAACTTCCCGGTTGGATCAAGGGCTTCTGTGGAAAGGATATTAATTTTGAGTTTACATCAGGCGGAGATTTTCCCGAAGATCTTTCAAAATATGCTCTGATCGTTCATTGCGGCGGCTGTATGTTGAATGAACGTGAGATGAAATACCGTATCCGTCATGCATCAGATAACGAAATACCAATAACAAACTACGGTATTGCTATCGCGCATATCCACGGCCTTTTGAAACGCTCACTTTCACCGTTCCCCGAAATTCAGAAAGAACTTGATTAAAAATATTCCCCGAAAGATCGATTCTTTCGGGGTTAAATTTATTTCTTTTTTATATGTCGATATATCAGATGTCCCGTATAAAGCATTAATACGAAAAATAGTATGCCTATCAGGATCGAATGCCAGAAATTAAATCCGAAAATATACGGACTTGCAATCAATAAAATCAGCGTTGTAACCCAACCGATTATGATAAGCGCGTACTTCTTTACACACAAGCAGATTATACTGCAGAACAATGCGTATATTCCAATGAATATAAATAATCTTCCGAAGAAAAATGATAAGATCAGGCAGTTCAATCCTATTGTCAGCAAAATATAACCGATAATCTTTTGTGTCAAAGAATCTTTGTGTCCCAATGTTTGACGATTATCAATTACAGTGACTTCGTTTATATTGCCGATTTCAGGCTTCTTGTGCAGAACAAGCTCATCCAATGTTATTTCAAATAAGTCACTCAGCTGAATAAGTTTGTCAAGCTCCGGAATACTTGCATTTGTTTCCCATTTTGAAACAGACTGTCTTGAAACGTCAAGCTTTTCCGCAAGGTCGCTTTGAGACATATTTTTTGAATTTCTTAGCTCGGAGATCTTTTCTCCCAAAGTCATTTTATCACCTGCTTTCTGATGTTATTATAGCATAATTACGATTGATTGTCTACCAACCGAGCTTGTTTTTTTAGCAACTGACGGTTGCAACTGCTTTTTTATTGTAAAAATAACCACAGACATACCCAAATGAGTATGTCTGCCTCTGTTTTAACCAAAATATTCAATTAATTCCGCAAAGTCGTTTACGACAACCTTTGCCGCTTCCTTGACTTCGGGTTTAGCGTTCTGAACAGCTGCACCATTGAATGCTTTTATCATCGGGATATCATTGTAGTTGTCTCCGATAGTTATAATATCCTTTTCTGCAACTCCGAATATCTCTGCGACTTTTGCAATTCCGACCGCCTTTGAAATTCCGTAAGGCGGGATATCTACGCATCCGCCGTTCTGATGCGCTGTAAATTCGCCTACAAACTCTTTGTTTACTTTCTCAACAAATATCCTTGCCTCGTCTTCTGTTGCGAAATATGTGTTCATCTGAGTAGTGTAGGGGATGCTTTTCATAAGCTCAACGTCAAGTTCGGGATGGTTTCTGTTATAAAGATCCACATGTTTTCTCGGTAAAGCAACGCCGCAGGAAAGACCGCCGTTTTCTCTTATAAACATTGCAAGTCTTTGGATCTTTTCATTATCGCATGTGTACGCAAAAAGATCTTCTTTGTCCGCACCAACAACATGTCCTCCGCTTGCTCCCGCAAGAAAGTCAAATTCAAATTTGATCGCTTCCTGTTCCCATATAAGACCGATAGTTGCTCTTCCGGAAACTAAGCCGAAAATATTACCGTCTTTTCTCCATTTGGAAATAGCGTCTCTGTCTATCTGAGTTAATGGACCGCCTCTGCAAAGAGTTCCGTCAAAGTCTGATGCTATAAGTTTCATATCATTTTCCTCGTTAAATTTAAATTTGAAGTAATATATATATCAACACCATGTGCAAAGGGTAAAATATGTAAAACAGATATTTTGCATTCGGACCTTTTTTACCGTTGGCAAAGAATATTAACGGCAATGCACAAAGTCCGAAAAGCTGGACGAGATTAAGCCGAAAATATGATTCGCCTTTACCTAAAAATGTCATCATATACACGGCATAAACGGGTAGGGGGTACAGTAGATTTTTAAGTTTATCTCCGTTTGCATGATAAAACGCAATGATAAGAAAAACTCCCGTAAAAGACCAATCGCTTTGCAGTAAATGAGCAATATATGCGAAAACCGTATAGGAAAAAATTCTGCACCATTTTATCTTTGTTGCATTTTCTATGAGATCTGCGGTATACAGAGATGCTACACCTAAAAATATCGTGATAATAACATTTGAGTGATGTTCAAAAAGCAAATAGTAAAATGGTTCCGAAATCAAAGCGAAGATTCCAAGCCGTAAAAGATATTTGGAGATATTTTTTGTTTTACGGTATCCTGTAGCCGCCTGAAAGGCCATTATAGGCATCGTGATCCGACCGATCGCCCGTAGCCATAATTCGGAAGGAAATATTTTTGCACCAATATGATCGAATGCCATCGCCACAATGGCGATCAGCTTTAAAATAAAAGATGACATATCTTTTCTCTTTTCGCATTTTATGTCATTGTTCTTTAAATATATCATATTTCGTTGTAAATGTCAAGTTTTGTGGCTAAAAAGTGTCTAAACGGAATATGATCAGGTGTTTTATTACACCGATTTTACCTAAAATTGTCGAAAATAAAACTTTGTAAAATAAATGAAAAATCGAAAAAAGGGGGTTGACAAATCGAGATTTTTGTTATATAATATACAAGCTGATTGCAGGCGATGCAAAATCGCCGTCAGCATATTGCGGGATTGTGTAATGGTAGCACGGCAGACTCTGACTCTGTTTGTGAGGGTTCGAGCCCTTCTCCCGCAGCCATAATTCCCAAGTCGAAAGGCTTGGGAATTTTTTTTATGCTTATTTTTTAAAAAGAGTATAGCCGCCGAAATTGGCGGCTATAATTGTTTTTTATTTATGCGTTAACTTCTTTGTATTCGCCGTTTTTACCTTCTGCAAGAATCAGTCCGTCGCTTCGTATAACTTTGAATCCGTTCTTTTCAAGAATAACATCGAATATTATTCCGTGAGCTCGTATATTTGTTAAATACAAATGATCTAATTCGTCGGGTAGGGTAGGTTTGATACTAAATGAACTGAGTCCTGTTGGCTTAATATCAAGAAGACCTTCAGTGATAACTTTGCAGAAAAGTGCAGATTCTCCGGACAAATGTCGTCTTCCACCCTCGGGATATGCTTCAACTGCATAGGGGACACGCTCGCCGAGCAGTCTGTTTTCTGAATATTGTAAAAGAAGTTTAATTGCTTCATCTGTATATCCGGATGCGAATATGCCGCGGAGAGCATATAATGTTGATCTGTCCCATATAGTACTGCTTCCTTCTGCTGTAAGGAATCCGTCGGATCTCATAAGATATTCGGATGTAAGAGCTTCAACTGTAGCTTTCGCTCTGTCGAAAATTCCGACGCAAAGCGGCATACAGATCCAACTTCTCATTATGTCGCATTCTTTATAGTAACGGTATGTCGGAATGCCGTGAATATCAGATCCAAAGTACTCTTCAATTGCTTTACGAAGCTCATCGGCATACTGTTTATATGTTTCGAAAAGTTCTTTGTTGCCTGCTTCAAGTTCAAGTTCGGATGCT
>SVMP01000135.1 GCA_015067385.1 Oscillospiraceae bacterium
TTACAAGCTCATCGTAATTATCGGCAAAAGAAGGAACATCGTTACCGACAAAGAAAAGATGTTTAACATTGGGGATAACCGGTTTGATCTGTTCGACGCGTTCAACGAATTCGGGGCCGAAAACGAGAACGGAAACATCTGCAAGATCAAGGCAATATTTAATTTCGTCGGACGCATAGCGATAGTTCATGGGGACAGCGAGTGCGCCTGTTTTAAGAATACCGAAATAAATGGGGAGCCATTCAAGACAGTTCATAAGCAAAACAGCAACCTTATCGCCCTTACGAACGCCTCTTGTGAGAAGAAGATTCGCAAAGCGGTTTGCTTTTATATCGAACTCTCTCCATGACATTTCACGGCGATATTTTCCGCCGGGAGCGGATTCGATAAGGCTGTATTCTCTCCATGTTATCGGATGAGAAGGTTTTTTATCGGGATTTATTTCAACAAGAGCAATATCGTTTGGATAAAGCTTTGCATTTTTTTCGAGAAAATCGGTAATAGGCATTATAAATTTTCCTTTCGGATTATCATTCCTTGTAATTTACAATTTTACCATGTTTTCTCTGTTTTGTCAACCTAAAAAAAGAGAAAATAACAAGTTTTTCGAAATAAACACTTATAAAAATCAATATTTGAGCCAAAGATGCGAAAGTTTCAGAAGAAAACGTTCAAAAAAAGATAGTTCTTCGGAATTCAAGCTGACTGTTCTGCATACAGCCATAGGAACAGCCCCTACCCTGTTATTTCCATACTTCACAACGAGCTGCCCAACAGTCGAGCCTGCATCTATCGGAGCAAAGATACTGACGGGAAGGTTTTCCGTAAAATCAAAATCAACAGTCTCTCCGTTAATGATCAAGCCGTAAACAGGTTGAGTGTTTATAACATCAACATCGGTTTCTCCGCCGAGAGAAGGAACCGTTGTTTTATATTCACCGGCATCATAAAGAACTGTTTTTTCAACACGCGAGAAGCAATCATCCAGAAGCGAGACATGGTCGTTCCAATCATCCGGATCATTCAAAGTTACGCAAATAAGGCTGATACCGTCTTTTTCGGCGGACGAAACAAGACAACGCCCTGCGGCTTTTGTAAAGCCTGTTTTCATACCGTTCGCATATTCATAAGAATCAAGTAATTTATTTGAATTTTCGAGAACAAGATTCATATAATCAAGTTTTACTCTATGAGACGAAACGATATTACGAAAGACCTCATTTCGATAAGCCTCGGCTGCGATAGCTGCGAGATCCGAAGCAGTAGTAAAATGTTCATCATCGGGAAGTCCGTGTGGATTTTTGAAATGTGTGGATCTGCAGCCTAAAGAAACTGCTTTTCTGTTCATCATCTCAACAAATGTTTCGATATTTCCGCCAACGCCTTCGGCGATAACATGAGCCGCATCGTTTCCACTTCGAAGCATGAGCATATAGAGAAGGTCTGAGAGCTTGACCTTATCTCCTGCAAGCAATCCGATTTGAGAACCTTCAACATTTTCAGCCGCTTGTGAAACAGTAAAAGTATGATCCATCGAGCTGTTTTCAAGAGCTATCAAGGCGGTCATAATTTTTGTTGTACTTGCTTCGGGCAGAATCCTGTCAGCATTATGTTCAAACACGATAATTCCTGTCGAAGCCTCGATAACGACGGCACTCTCAGCGCTTAAAGCAGATGTTTGAACATCAAAACAGAAAAAAATAATTATTACAAAACACAAACTGATAAATTCAACAAATGATCTTTTCATATTTCCCCCATATTTTATTGATTTATATATATTTATGAGGAAACATAAAAAATATGCCGCCCATAAAAATGAGCGACATATTTGAATAACAGAATTTAAGCTTCGGTATCAAAAAGAACACCGAGAGTGTTCGGACCGCAATGAGAACTTACAGTTGCACCTGCAGCTGTTGCATAGACATTTTCGAAGATACCTGTTTCCTTAACGGCTTCAACACAAGCTTCGACATATTCGGGATGTTCAACACAAGTGTGCGTTATGAAAACACGTGTTTTTTTATACTTTCTATCTTCAACGGAAAGACGTTCTTTAACATACTTAACAAGAATATCTTTCATATTGCCTCTGTATTTTTTTCCGACTCCCATCTTACCCTCTTTAACTTCAATACAAGGATGAAGTTTAAGAAGATTTGCACCGAGAGCAGAAACAGCGGAGCAACGACCGCCCTTATAGAGATAATCAAGTCTGTCAATTATAAAACTTGCATCGATATTTTTTGTTTCGGAAGAAACAATATCGGCAATTTCTTCAGCAGACATGCCCTGATCACGAAGGTCGCAAGCCTTTAAAATACTGAGAGCGATACCGCTTGAAAGATTTTCGGAATCAACAACATAAACATTGCCTACTTCTTCAGCCGCAAGGCGAGCGTTCTGAGTAGTCGCAGACAGGCATGAACCTATACCTGTAAAAAAGACCTCATATCCTTCATCGACAAATTTTTTGAAGAAATCAATAAAGTCGCCTACGCTTCTTGCTGCGGTTTTAGGAAGGGTGCCTGTTTCGTTAACATATTTGAATATGTCAACAGGTTTGATATCCACACCGTCAAAATAAGTTTTATCACCCAGAGTTACATAAAGAGGCAATACTTTTATATCAAACTTCTCATATAACTCAGTAGAAAGATCACAACAACTGTCGGTTGCAATGATTACTTTACTCAAAACAGTACCTCCTTAAAATTTAACGGAAATAGTTTTGATCTCGAAGGGTTTAACATACATTTCAAATTCAGAACCATTGGAAACAACGGTTTTTTCTTCTTCGAGCATGTTGGTTTCAACGATTTCTTTAACGCCTTCGATGCCGACATTAGCTTTAACTTTCTTGCCTGTACCGAGAGCATCATAGAATCTGATAATAACAGAGTTGCCGTCTTCCGCTTTCTTAACAGCTTCAACGATAATGTTGGAAGAATCAAAGGAAATAAGAGAACCTGCGATATCGCAACGACCGCCAACAGTGGTAACATTGGTGTTAAGCTCGTATGCGGGACGTACTACGCTTTCAACAGAGAATGCACCGTGAGGAAGCATAGAATAGGTAAAGGTGTGAACGCCATTATCGCCGCGAGGATCGGGATGAGTACCGCTCTTGAGGAGAGTAGGACGAACATCACTGCCGTGAACGGAAATACCGTACTTGCAATCGTTAAGAATAGCAGCGCCGAATTCCATTTCGGAAATATCGGTCCACTTATGGTTGCAAACTTCGAAACGAGCTCTGTCTTCGGAAAGATTTCTATGAGTGGGACGTTCAGCATAACCGTACTGAATTTCATGACGTGCAGTTCCGGAGAATACATTGAGATCAAATCCTGCTTTGAGGAGTTTGTGTTTTTCGTTCCAATCAACTTTAGTTTCAAAGTCAACTTTCTTGCTGTCGGAATAGAATACGATATCCTGAGTGAAAGTAGAAGCTTCGCCGATCTTCCAAACGCTTCTTATACGAAGCTGGAGATCACCGTTGCAGATAAGTTCACGGGAAACGAGATTTGTCTGAAGCTGCATCTTGAGATACTGATCGGGGTTGATATCCCAGTTATCCCAGTAGTTGGGGAGGTCTTCACCGAGCCAGATAGAGTTGAGCGCTCCGCCTTCTTTAACGAGTTCACGACCTGTAGATTTATCGATAAAGCTGGAGATTCTGCCGATCTTATCGAATTTAACTTCAGCGAAGGGAGTTACAACTTTAGTCATGGCAGCATTTACTTTGAACGCACTCTTAGTTGCATTCTTCTGTTCTTCAACAGAATAAACAGCTGCGCCGAGAGCAGGAACATCTGCGCCGGAAACATATATATTATTATTACCGTCAAGGTTTGTATAGCTCTGAGATTTAAGACCCTTGGGAGCTTTGTTTGTATTTTCGAGAACGAAGGAATTTCTGTTCCAGCTAAGGTCATTGAATACAGTGATCTCTTCATCTGATACAGCTGTAATTTCAAGAGCTTTTTCGGAAGTAAGAAGTTTAGTAGCAGAAATACCTTCAGCAAAAGCTGCAAGCGCTTCATCATTAACTCTTGCAATAGAAGAACCGGGGAGAATATCATGGAACTGATGCATAAGGAGATGTTTCCAAAGCTTATCGAGTTCTTCGGTGGGATAACCCTTGCCCTTAAGGAATGCGAGAGTTGCGATGAATTCAGCATTTCTCATTGCGAATTCCATCTTTCTGTTGCCTTTTTTAACTCCTGCAACAGAAGTAAGAGTACCTCTGTGAAGTTCGAGGTAAAGTTCGCCGAACCACTTGGGAAGATCTTCGCAGTTGTCTTCGATGCTGTGCATGAATTTTGAAACAGTCATCATTTCGCCTTTCGGGCAACCTTCGAGATCTTTTACGCGTTTAGCATACTCAGCAAGTTCATAAGTAGGTCCGCCGCCGCCGTCACCGTGACCGAGAGCAGCGAGACGTCTGTCCTGAACATCTTTATGCTGAACATCGTTCCACATACCGAAAAGGGTTTCGGGGGTGGGGTTTGCGGGGATAGTGTTAAAGTGAGCGAGAACGGAAGAACCGTCTATACCTTCCCAAACGAATGTATCATAGGGGAAACGATTGGTATCGTTCCATGAAAGTTTGGTTGTACAGAAATAATCAATGCCGCAGCCCTTAAGGATCTGAGGAAGCGCTGCGGAATAACCGAATACGTCGGGTTCCCAAAGAGTATCGGAAGAATAGCCGTAATATTTTCTTGTGAAGTTCTGACCTACGAGAAGCTGACGAACGAAAGCTTCGCCGGAAGTGATATTACAGTCGGGCTCTACCCACATACCGCCGTTAGGTTCCCATCTGCCTTCTTTAACACGTTCCTGAATACGAGCAAAAAGTTCAGGATAGTCCTGACGAACGAAATCAGCATGACAGGGTGCACTCTGAATGAAGATAAAATCTTCATTCTGTTCCATAAGATTGAGAACAGAAGAGAATGTTCTGCCGCACTTTCTGCGTGTTTCGCTGATGGGCCAGAGCCAAGCAGTATCAATATGAGAATGACCTACAAGACCGATAGTGGGAGCGGTAGCAGAATTCTTTGATGAAAGGAAAGGCTTCATGATCTTGCAAGCTTCTTTAAGCTTGGGACGCCATTCGCTTTCGGGAGTTTCATCGGGATCACCGTTAATAACAGCGAAAACTTTTTCAAGAGTTTTCATAGCCTTCGCACTGCGGAAGTTATTTTTATCGCCTCTTGTGCCTTTAACAAAAGAAATGATCGTAGCGAGGTCGAAAATGAAGTCACGAACATCTTCGCGTTCTTCGGCAATATAGATACCGCCGAAAGATTTGCAGCCTTTTGTAATTTTAGGTTCGGATTCGCCTATTCCGCAACCCGGGAACCAATGTCCGCTGTATGCTTCAAAAGCAAAGTGATATTTATCACCTTTCTTAGCGGATTTAACAAGATGAACATAGGGATGATTTCTGTCAAATACACCCTTTACAATATCATTAGCAAACCAAAGGGTTTCACCGTTCGTTCTTGCACCAACGAAAAGACGTTTGCCGTCAAATTCTTCGGGAACAACATAGTCGCAACGGAACCAACCGGTAACTCCTTCGTCACCCCAGGAAGCGCCTTTTTCAATGGCAACGCCCTGTTCTGCCGGTTCATGCTGAAGACGTTCGGGGGTTTCAAAAATAGTCACCCCGGAAACCTCAGCAATGTCTTCAAATCGATACTGTTCGTACTTTGCCAAAGCTCTGTTGAGCTTTTCCATTAAAGTGTTAGCAACGAGCATA
>SVMP01000136.1 GCA_015067385.1 Oscillospiraceae bacterium
TGCCTGATTTTTCAGCAACTTCATTCATTTCACGAACAGCCTTGGTGTAAACACCTGCAGGTTTTTCGGAAAGAACATGAAGTCCGTTGTTGAAACCGTCGATAGCGATCGTCGGGTGGAAATAGTGGGGGGTTGCGATAAGGATAGCGTCAACTTCGCCGGAACGGATGATTTCTTCGGAAGTTGCATATGTCTTAACTTCGGGACCGAGCTTTTCGCTTGCCGCTGCAAGTTTATCGGGATCGATATCGCAGATAGCTGTTATTTTAACATTTTTAAGTCTGCCTGCGAGATAGTTTCCGATATGACCGGAACCCATGTTACCAAGACCGATTATGCCTAAACGTACAAAATCCATTTTTAAGCACCTCTTATAAAAATTTTTTATTTGTTAAGCCTTATAACTGTCTTTCAAGCTTACCGTAAGGTTGTAACTGTTTTCTTCTTTTGTATCTTTTACAAAATAACCTGTTCTTACAAACTGGAAATGATCTTCAGCCTTTGCGTCTGCAAGCGCCGGTTCGAGTTTTACGTTTGAAAGTACAGTGTGAGAATCATGGTTTACATAGTCCATAATAGAAGAATTTTCAGGAATATCAAATACATTCTCAAGAGTGAAAAGTCTGTCGTAAAGATGAACGGTTGCATCTATAGCAGTCTCTCTTGAAAGCCAATGGATAGTTCCTTTGATCTTTCTTCCGTCTGCGGGTACGCCTGCACCTGTTTCTTTGTCGCATGTACAGAGGATCTCAACGATATTGCCGTTTTCGTCCTTTACGATATCTTCATACTTAATGATGTATGAGCCCATGAGTCTGACTTCTCCGCCGGGTTTGAGCCTGAAGAATTTCGGCGGCGGAACTTCCGCAAAGTCGCTTCTGTCAATATAAAGATGTTTCGTGAACGGAACTTTTCTCGAGCCGGCTTCGGGATCCTGCGGATTGTTGGGAACGTCAAAATATTCTGTTTCGCCTTCGGGATAATTTGTTATCGTAACTTTGATAGGATCAAGTACCGCAATTCTTCTGAGGGCAGTAGTGTTGAGTTCTTCTCTGATACAATGTTCAAGAAGCTGAATATCAACAATGCTGTACGCTTTTGCAACGCCTGCTCTTTTTACAAAATCAAATATCGCAGAGGGGGTGTAACCTCTTCTTCTGAGAGCGCAAAGAGTGGGCATACGGGGGTCGTCCCAACCGTCAACGTGCTTTTCTTCAACAAGCTGACGAAGATAACGTTTACTCATTACAGTATACGTCATGTTCAGTCTTGCAAATTCCCACTGATGCGGTTTTTCTTCAAAATCGATATTGTCAACTACCCAGTTATAAAGAGGTCTGTGGTTCTCAAATTCGATGGAGCAAAGAGAATGTGTAATACCCTCAAGTGCATCCTGTATCGGATGTGCGTAGTCGTAAAGAGGATAGATGCACCATTTGTTGCCCTGTCTGTGATGAGAGGTGTGAACGATTCTGTAAATAGCGGGGTCTCTCATGTTCATATTGGGCGATGCCATATCTATCTTTGCACGAAGAGTTTTTGCACCGTCGGGAAATTCTCCGTTTTTCATTCTTTCGAAAAGATCGAGGTTTTCTTCTACGGAACGGTCTCTGTACGGGCTGTTTTTACCGGGTTCGGTAAGAGTTCCGCGGTACTGTTCCATTTCATCTTTCGAAAGATCGCAAACGTATGCCTTGCCTTCTTTTATGAGTTTGATGGCAAATTCATAGCATTTATCGAAATAGTCGGAACCGTAATAGATGCCGCCGTTGGGAACAGCGCCGAGCCATTTGAGGTCGTTTTCGATAGCTTCAACGTATTCGGTATCTTCTTTGACGGGGTTTGTGTCGTCAAAACGGAGATTGAATTCACCGCCGTATTTCTGCGCGGTAGACCAGTTTATCCAGATTGCTTTCGCGCTGCCGATATGAAGATAACCGTTCGGCTCGGGCGGAAAACGTGTATGAATATGCGTTGCTCTGCCTTCCGCAAGGTCGGAATCTATAATTTCGTGAATAAAATTAGTCGTTTCTTCCATATAATTTATGTCCTTAACCTTTTATAGAATCGATGCATTTTTTAAGTCTGTTTGTCATTTCGTCTTTTCCGAGAATACGGATAACGGCAAAGGTATCAGGAGATACCTGCTTACCGGTAAGCGCAACTCTCAGCATCATTGCGATATCTCCGACATGACCTTTGAACGCATCGGGGTTTTTCTTGTACTCTTTTGTATCAGCGGCAAAACCTATTGATGTTGCAACTGTCTTGAGTTTTTCAAACCATTGCTGCTGATCGTCATTTTCGCTGTAAACGGAAGGATACTGTTCAAGAACAGCAACAATATCTTCTTTTGCCAAATTTTCGGGGAAACAGTATTCGGGTTCAAAGAGCTCATTGTAGAAAAAACCCATATAGTCCTTGATTTCTTTCCAGAGACCGAAGTCTTTTCTCGGCTTTGTACCGCCTCTGCCTATAGAAAGGATGTCTTTTGCGTATTGCGGATCCTTTGTTAAAACAGCGTAGAAATCGGGATCATACTCTTTTGTCCATGCCGCAACGTTTTCATAGACAGTCTCTGCATCCATTCTTGAAACAACATCTTTACATACATCGTAAAGCTTTTCAAAGTCGAACAGAGGACCTGATACGCCCATTTTCTTGAAGGAGAACGGAAATTCGTTTTTATCGGCTGTCGGATTTGCTCTTCTCCAATCTTCAAAGTTTGAGTTGAGAAGAGTGAGAACGTATTCGATAAGACCGTCCTGCGGATAACCTTCTCTAAGGAACATCGCAACGTCTGCTTCGGGGTCTTTTCTCTTCGAGATCTTTCTCTTTGAGCCATCGTCAAGTTTCATTATGTTTGCCGTATGGCAGAAAACAGGACGTTTGAACCCGAGAGCCGCAAACAGTTCAACATGCCAGGGGAGAGTTGCAAGCCACTCTTCGCCTCTGACGACGTGTGTTGTTCTCATAAGGTGGTCGTCGATAGCGTGAGCAAAATGATAGGGGGGAGTTCCGTCTGATTTGAGAATGATAAAGTCCTGATTATTCTGAGGAAATTCGAGATCTCCCTTTATAGCGTCCGTGAGCTTAACTCTCTTTGAGGGATCACCTGTTGAACGAAGACGTATAACGAATGGCTTGTTTTCAGCAAGAGCTTTTTCAATGTCTTCAAGTTCGGCATCTCTCCAAACAGCCCATTTACCGTAGTATCCGGGATTTTCACCTGCTGCTTCCTGTTCGTTTCTGATCTTTTCGATCTCTGTATCGGTACAGAAACAGGGATACGCTTTTCCTTCCGCAATAAGTTTTTTTGCGAATGTCTGGTATATCTCGGTTCTTTCGCTCTGTCTGTACGGACCGTAGTTGCCGCTGTCTCCGCCGCTTACAGCACCTTCATCAAATTTGATGCCGTATTTTTCAAACATTGTTATAAAGAGGTCTGCAGCACCGGAAACTTCACGTTTTGAGTCTGTGTCTTCAATTCTTAAATAGAAAACACCGTTCGACAAATGTGCGGTTCTTTCGTCTGCAACAGCTCCGTAAAGAGCGCCGATGTGAAGATATCCTGTGGGGCTGGGGGCAATACGTGTTACCCTTGCACCTTCGGGAAGATCTCTCATGGGGTATTTTTCTTCGTAATATTCAGTAGTTTTTGTGATTTGCGGAAAAAGAAGCTCCGCAAGTTTTAAATTGTCCATCTTAGGTTCCTTTATAATATAGTTACGGTTGTTTATTGATTAAAATTCGTCAAGAGCACCTTCTTCAATGCTTTCAACGGATATGTTTTCAATTTCAAATGTATAGTAGTGCATTACAGCATCGCCTTCACCGTTCGGAGACTGAGCCATCATGCCGACCTGGATCTTTTCGGGTGCGTTGAGACGGAAATAACGTATGAGACGTTTATGCTTATCGTCGGGAGAATAATACATTCCGAATGTGTTGCCTTTTCTTACAAAATAAAGGCGAACGTTTTTCCATGAGTATGTTTCGCCGATCGCTCTGTCTGACCAACCGTCAACTGTTACAGAGCTGATAAGTGAATTTGTGCCTGTCTCCGATTTTTCAAATCCGACTTTTGCCCAGTTGTCATCATCGATTCTGACCATGATCGTCGCAGAGTCGCCCTCATATTTGAAGTCGTGGTCAACATGTGCTCTTACTATAAAGTCGCCCTCTGCTTCAATATACATATAGATAGCGTTTGCACGGTCTTTTTTGCCGTCGGGATCGTGATAAAAGCTTGTTTGTTCTTCGGGAATGAGAGAGATACCGTCTTCCTTCGTGAAAAGAACGGCGCTGTCGTCATCCTCGTCTACGTTAAGATACTTGAAATTACTTTTTTTGAAGTTTGCAAGAAGGTTTTTCATTGTTACCTCTCCTTACTGTTAATGAAAGATTGTATATTTTTCTTGATTTTTACCAATATAAATATAGTATTTATATCAACTTATATAATACAATTTTTGCTCGGTTTTGTCAAGCATAATGTGTAACAAAAATGTGAAGTTTTGTGCCTGCGAGTCTATTTGAGAGGAGGGAGATCCGAGTTTTTATGTATAATATAGTATGCGTTCTTGTTTCAGGCATTCTTTGCGCTTTTTCCGGAGGGGCTGAAGAATATGCTTTTCTGGTCTTTCTTGCCCCTTCTGTTTTTTTCTTCGTATGTAAAAGATCTCCCGAAAATGCGCCGAAATATTCGTTTTTTTACGGTTGCGCTCTTTGGGGCGGTTCATGCCTTTTTCTTTTTGAGCTTTTCAAAAACGGTTATTTACCGTCCTTTCTTTTAACATTCATCGCTTTTCTTTTGCTCTCTGTTCTCGGCGGACTTGTCTTTTTCTTCGGCTTTCTTGTTTTTCGCTTGATGTATAGGGCGGGCTTTCCGTTTATTTTTTCTGTTTCGTGTGCGTATCTTCTTTCCGAGACATTGCCGCTGCTTTTCGGCCCGTTCAGTTTTCCGTGGACAAGCCTTTCGTCTTTCGCGGCGTGCTATCCACCGTTTTTACAGATAGCTTCTTTCTGCGGTTCTGCCTCGGTTACTCTTCTGATCGTTATTATAAATGCATTTTGCGCTTCCTCTGTTTTTTATTCGAATAACAGAAAATATTCTCTTTTTCTTTTTACGTGCGCTGTCTTTGTTTTTGTTTCAAATACATCTTTCGGAATTTGTAAGTTGAATGTTGAAAGCGAAAATGAAAAAATATCGGTTGCTGTTGTTCAGGGCAATCTGTCGGACAGACAAAAGTGGTCTGTCAATAAAAAAGACACGCTTTTTCTGTATTCCGAACTTATTCATCTTATTGTAAAAGAAGAAGCTCCGTCAATAATTATTCTTCCCGAAACAGCATACCCATGGATCGATGTTACTGCCTTTTCGGATATTGCACGGGACACTCAAACCGTTATCGTATTCGGATCTTTTGATTCCTGCGGGAAAAAGATTTATAATTCGGCAACAGTTGCTTTCCCCGACGGAAAAACCGCTTCGTTCGGAAAACGACACCTTGTTCCTTTCGGGGAATACGACCCGACAGGTCTCTTAAATAATGAGCTTATGGGAAATTTATCTTGTGGAAACAGGGGAGGGGTTATAGATACTCCGATCGGTAAGCTCGGTTTTCTCATCTGCTTTGAATCTCTTTTTTCTTATTTGGACAGACAAAATACATCCGACGGTGCAGAGTTGACGGTTGTTTTAACGAATGACTCATGGTTCGGAGATTCTTCTGCGCTTTACAGACATCTTTGCCATTCCGAACCATA
>SVMP01000137.1 GCA_015067385.1 Oscillospiraceae bacterium
CAGCGTTTCGCTGTATTACTTGAAAATCACCCTTGGTTTACTGTAACTGCTCTTGCTGCTTCTGCGCGTTCCGCAGGTAAAACCTATGAAGAAGCGGTAGGGGATCGTTGGCTCATGTCTACCCCGATGCCCGAAAAAATGAAAAATATTGTTGTTCAGGATGCTACAGCCGATATTGAAAACATAACTTCCTCTGTTGACTTTGTTTTCTGCGCTGTTGACATGAAAAAAGAAGAGATCAAAGCTCTCGAAGAAGCTTATGCAAAGCATGAATGTCCTGTTATGTCAAATAACTCCGCAAACCGTTTTACCGATGATGTACCGATGATCGTTCCCGAAATCAACCCTGATCATATAGAAGTTGTCGCTGCGCAGAAAAAAAGACTCGGTACCAAGAGAGGCTTTATTTCCGTTAAGTCCAACTGCTCCATTCAGAGTTATGTTCCCGCACTCGAACCTCTTCGTAAGTTTGGTTTAACAAAGGTTCTTGCGTGCACATATCAGGCTATCTCCGGTGCAGGTAAAAACTTTGAAACTTGGCCCGAAATGGTTGACAATCTTATTCCCTTTATTTCAGGTGAAGAAGAAAAATCCGAAAAAGAACCTCTTAAAGTTTGGGGTAAGGTTGAAGACGGTAAAATTGTATGCGCTAAAGCTCCTCTTATAACAACACAGTGTCTTCGTGTTCCTGTTACTGACGGTCACTTTGCGGCTGTTTTCGCTTCTTTTGAAAATAAACCGTCTAAAGATGAAATTATTGATATTTGGCGTAACTATAAAGGCGAACCTCAGAGACTCGGTCTTCCTTCTGCTCCCAAGCAGTTCCTTAATTACTTTGAAGAAGAAAATTATCCTCAGGCAAAACTTCATCGAAATCTTGAAAACGGTATGGCTGTTTCTATCGGACGTCTTCGTGAAGACTCTCAGTTTGACTATAAATTTGTATCCCTTTCTCATAATACCCTTCGCGGCGCAGCAGGCGGTGCTATCGAAATGGCAGAACTCTATGCCGCTAAAGGTTACTTTGATTAATTAACGGAGAAACTTTTAATGAAAAAAACCATTTTTACAGGCGCAGGTGTTGCCATTGTTACACCTTTTAATAAAGATCTTTCTGTAAATTACGATAAACTCGGTGAACTTATAGAATATCAGATCAAAAATAACACTGATGCCATTATTATTTGCGGAACAACAGGTGAAGCTTCTACCCTTACCGATGATGAACATAAGGATTGTATACGCTTTGCCGTTGAAAAAGTTGCAGGCAGAGTTCCTGTTATTGCAGGTACCGGAAGTAATGATACCGCTTATGCTATTGAACTTACACGATATGCAAAAGAAGTAGGCGCAGATGCTTATCTTAACGTAACACCGTATTATAATAAAACAACTCAGCGTGGTCTTATTAAACATTTTACTGCCATTGCGGATGCTGTTGAACTCCCCGCAATTCTTTACAATGTTCCCGGCAGAACAGGTATGACTATTGCTCCCGAAACTTATAAAGAACTTTGCAAGCATCCCAATATCGTTGCAACAAAAGAAGCAAGCGGTAAAGTTGATGATGTTGTTCGTATAAGAGATCTGTGCGGCGATGACCTTGATATTTATTCGGGCGAAGACGGACTTATAACTCCTATGCTTTCTCTTGGTGCAAAAGGTGTTATTTCTGTTCTTTCTAATATTAAACCGCAAGAAACACACGATATCTGCGAAACTTATTTCCGTGGAAATATTTCTGCTTCTGCAGCTCTTCAGATTAAGTACAGTAAGCTTATCGATGCTCTTTTCTGCGAAACAAACCCCATTCCCGTTAAAGCTGCTTTGAATATTCTCGGTTTTGACGTTGGTGAATGTCGTCTTCCGCTTTACGAAATGGGCGAGGCAAATCTTGCAAGAATCAAGGCTGCTATTGAAGACGTAAAATAATTTTAGAATTTTATTTGTGAGGAATTATAAATGATTGATATTCTGCTTTGCGGCTGTCGCGGTGTAATGGGCAAAATGATTGCTGAGATCGCTGCTACCGAACGCTTTTCTTCTCAGTTGAGAATTTCTGCAGGCGTTGACATTAAAGAGGGTGAGGGAGAACCTTTCCCTGTTTACAGATCTATTGAAAATGTTACTTCTCCTGTGGATGCTGTTATAGATTTTTCTCATCCGTCGCTTTTGAGTGATGTTCTTGCATATGCTTGTAAGTACTCTGTTCCCGTTGTTCTTGCAACAACAGGTTACAGTGCGGAACAAAAAAACGAAATTACAGCCGCAGCAGAAAAAATACCTGTTTTCTTCTCTCCCAATATGTCGATCGGTGTAACGCTTGTTTCTGAGTTGATAAAAAAAGCTGCTGCAACTCTTGGTATGGACTATGATGTTGAGATCGTTGAAAAACATCATAACCGTAAGCTTGATGCTCCGTCCGGAACAGCGCTTATGCTTGCAGATTCCGTCGTTGAAGCCGACGACCGTCAGTTTAATTATGTCTATGACCGTCACTCCGAACGCCGTGCCCGTCAAAAGAATGAGATCGGTATTCATTCTGTCAGAGGCGGAACGATTGTGGGTGAACATGATGTTATTTTTGCGGGAGAAGATGAGGTTATCACAATAAGCCACAGTGCAGGTTCTCGTAAAATCTTTGCTTTCGGTGCTCTTAGAGCTGCACTTTTTATTTCGGACAAGCCCTCCGGTTTGTATAAAATGAGTGATACGATCGATTAAAAGGAGATCTTATATGCAGTACGATATTAAAGATATTATTACTTCTGTCAACGTTGAAAACGAAATCACGCTTGTTACAGTCTATAATCTTCCTAATAACTCCGAAAGTGTTGCAAAGATTTTTGAATGTCTTGCAGAAAACGGCGTTAATGTCGATATGATTTCATTAAATCCTTCGTCGGGTGTTTATCAGACAGTTTCTTTTTCTTCTAACGATTCTGACCTTGCAAATGTTCTTTCTACTATAGGATTTTTCAAAAATTCTTATCCCGAACTTCGAACCGACATCAATACTAAAAACTGCAAAATAACTTTTGCAGGCGAAGCTATGCGTGAGCGTTGCGGCGTTGCATCTTTTGTTTTTAGTGCATTCGGATCGAAAAATATAATGATAAAACTTATAACAACATCTGAAACAAAGATTTCTTGTCTTATCGATGAGGCTCAGTATTCTGTTGCCTGCGATATGCTCGAAGAAAGTTTTGGAATTAAAAATGTCTAATTTTTTTCGACTTGGGGTGATTTGGCTCCAAGTCGAATTAATATAATGGGAGTTGATTTTATGTACAAATTTTATACTTCAAATGAACTCAAGCCTAAAGGTTGGCTTTTAAAACAACTTAAGATCCAGGCTGAAGGTCTGAGCGGTAATCTTGATAAAGTTTGGCCCGATGTAAGAGACAGTGGATGGGTAGGCGGATCCGCTGAAAGCTGGGAACGTCTTCCTTATTGGCTTGACGGTTTCATTCCTCTTGCGTATCTTCTTGAAGATGAAGAATTGATTTCAAGAGCAAAAAAATATATAAAACATATCGTTGAACATCAGCGTCCCGACGGCTGGATTTGTCCCTGCGCAGAGGAGAACATTCCTAATTATGATCCTTGGGTTATTTACCTGATAGCTAAGGTTCTTATTGTTTATTATGATTGTTCCGGTGACGAAAGTATCGTAAAAGTTGTTTATGATATAATGAAAAACTTCTATGATCTTCTTTATTCAGAAAAATTAAAGCTTTTCGGTTGGGGCAGACATCGTTGGTTCGAATGCTTTATCGGTTTGAATTTTATCAGTGAACGTTTTGATGAGCCGTGGATAGGGGAACTTGCTAAAATCGTTAAGAGTCAGGGTGTTGATTATAATGATTTTATTCCACAGTGGAAACGTCCGCTTAATAAATGGACGTGGGACACTCATATAGTTAACCTTGCAATGATGTTGAAGCAAGAAGCTGTTTCGTGTGATATATTAGGTACTGAATATACTGATCTTGCGGAAAAACTTTATGATGTTCTCTATAAATATAACGGAACACCCGTCGGACTTTTTACAGGTGACGAGTGCCTCTCAGGTCTTAGTCCTATTCAGGGAACAGAACTTTGCGCCGTAGTCGATCAAATGTATTCGTTTGAGCATCTTTATGCATATACAGGAGATCCCAAATGGGCAGAACGACTTGAGGTTCTTGCTTTTAATGCATTACCCGCAACGATCAGCGATGATATGTGGACACATCAGTATGACCAGATGAGTAATCAGATCGCATGCATCAGATTCCCCGGTAAATCTCTTTTCAGGACAAATAATAATGAAGCTCATATCTTCGGTCTTGAGCCTAGTTACGGTTGCTGCACTTCTAACCTCCATCAGGGTTGGCCTAAATTTGCACTTTCCGCTTTTATGCATGATAACAATACGATCGTTAATGTCCTTCCTGTTCCTTCAGAACTTAACGATAACGGAATTTCAATTTCTCTTGAAACAAATTATCCGTTTGAGAATACTTTTACATATAGAATCAAATCGGACAGACCGTTTAAATTCAAGGTAAGAATACCGTCCTTTGCTGAAAACATAACTGTCAACGGCGACAAAAAAGAAAAATGTTCAGATATATGTTTTGATATTGAACAGAATTCTGATATGGCAATCAACATTTCTTTTGAGACTGTTCCTTATTTCGTAAACCGTCCGTACGGCCTTAAAAATGTAAAATGCGGTTCACTTGTATTCTCTTTGCCGATCAAATATGAAAAGGTAATGTATGAATACACCAAGAATAATGTTGAACGTAAATTCCCGTACTGTGACTATGAATATGTCGGTAAATCAGATTGGAACTATGGCTTTAGTGACGGTTACCTTTCAGTTGAACGTCATCCTGTTGCAGATATCCCGTTCTCTTCCGAAAGTCCTGCTGTTACTATTAAGGCAAAATTTAAAAAGATAGATTGGGGCTTTGAAGACGGTTATGATTCTGTTTGTGCAAAGATTCCCGGTTCTACAAAACCGATAGGGGAAGAGGAAACTATAGATATGTATCCTTATGGATGCGCAAAACTCAGAATGACAGAAATGCCGTTTGTTGAAGAATAAAACATAAATTAAAAACGAAAATTAAGAACGAAGTGATCTTGATCTCACTTCGTTCTTATTATAGGTAAATAAAAAAGGTATAGCCGAGAGTCTGCAAAATTAGCGGTAAAATTGAATTTAGCCATCACATTTTCGTGGTGGCTTTTTGATATGCAGAAAGCAAAGAAAAGCCCAGCACAAGGCGGGGCGATATATCAATTATTTGCGAGTTGTTGAAATTCACTAAGTTCTCTAATAGCGTCAAAACACTTACCTGATAACCACCACTTAAAGTTATCGATGCGCTTATTGTCCTCAAGAGAACCGTATACTAATAGATCTGCTGAATCAAAGCTCAGTAAATTAAAATACGGAGAATTATAAGAAATAGCAGTCGGTTCAAGCATAAACAAATCATCAAAGGCGAGCGCATAATTACGTGCTTTTTCGAGTTCTTTGATTGCCTTTTGCGGATCTGTAAAAGTATATATCTGTGCTTTGTAAATTGCTATATCAATCAAATCATCATAATAACGATTATATTCTCCACTCGGAATCATACTGTGAATTGCATTTTCGGCACATTCCAAATATTCCAAATCCTTTAGATTAGGATTCTTAGA
>SVMP01000138.1 GCA_015067385.1 Oscillospiraceae bacterium
AAGCAAGATAGTTTTCGCTTCAAATCAACCGTGGTGTCGCAGAGTTTTTACGGGTGACGGAATAACTTCTGCCGAATATACGCCGCTCGAAACAGAACGTTTTATCCGTGCGTTTGTCGTTGATGAGAACGGTAAATACGCATGGAGCAACGCTATACCGTTAATATAAAGCATTTAACCAAAAACAGACTTGACAATTATTTTTATTATGTTAAAAAGTTTTTTTATTAATTGCATATTTTAAGCTTTTGATTGATCTGAAAGGAGATATTTATATGAAAATAGCTTGTTGTTTGCCCGGAAGAGATATTATTTTTAAGAATAAAGAAGATGACGGTTCTCAGTATACGTATTATGTCGAGGGCTGTAAACTTATGCGCGAACTCGGGTACGATTTTTCCGAAACAAATATGGGAAATCTTTTGATGCTTTCCGATGAGGATGTTGACCGCCTTTCAACCGAATACCCCGATGGGAGCCTCGGTCTTTGCTCTGTCAACGGTTTTCTTCACGGTTGGAATTCTCTGAACGGAATCGATGCTGACGAAAAATCAAGACTTTATGCTCATATTGAAAAAGCTATCGAAAGAACCGAAAAACTCGGTATTCCTTATATAGTTTTCGGCTCCGGATACGCACGTAAAACGAGAGAAGATCATCTTGAAGAGGATAACGCGTCGGTCGAAGATTTTATCCGTCACGTCAACCGCTGCTGTCAAGGCAAAAAAGTTGTGTGCGTAATCGAGCCGCTGAATAAAAAAGAAACTAACTGGGGAAACAGTGTGGACATCTGCGGAAAGCTTGTAAAGATGCTTGACCTTCCGAAGATCCGTTTACTTGCGGACAGCTACCATATGGCTCAGGAAAACGAACCGATGTCCGTTCTTGAGGATAATAAAGATATTCTTCTTCATTGCCATATTGCGGCGGCAGACAGAAATATCCCGGGCACATCCCAGTACGAAAAAGATTTTATCTATACTCTCAAAAAGATCGGCTATGACGGTGTGATCTCCGTTGAATGTCATCAGCCGGATTTTCTTGCGGATGCCGAAAAGATCGTTAAGTTTTTAAGAGAATCCATTGCATGATTTTATTGCTTGTTTGACCGTAAACAAAAAACAACAGAGGCACACTTCATTTTCGAAGTGTGCCTCTGTTGTTTATTAACAGTCGTTGCGACAGGGTGGGGGACAAGGTGGGAGACAGCAGTCGTTTTTATCTGCATCGTCGTTGAATAAAAGTATGATTACGATAACTGCTATGATTATTATCCAGAGGTTATCTCCGCAAAAAAGGTTTCTTAACATCTGTGGTTTCTCCTTTGGTTGAAATTGATTTTGGTCTCGATAACAAAATATGCCAATTTTCGATTATTGTGAATAATTGGTGCGGTGCTGAAAAGAATAAGTCTGTCAATCAAAAAAAGGAGAAAATTATGTCTGAACATTTGCGTGACAACGAACCTTTCGGTTTAGGTCTTGCCTTGCTTGAAAATAAAAATGCGCTTCGCCGATTTGCTTCGTTGTCGATTCCTAAACAGCAGGAGTTTATTGAAAATGCACATTCTCTTGCTACTCCCGAAGAGTTTCGTTTATATGTTTCAAATATAGGAAGGGTCGATGAAAATGATTAATAATGATTATTTGATAAAAGAAAAATACTGTCCGTCAAGAAAAATGAATGTTCCCGTTATGATCTTTTCCGATGTGTCCCGTCCGCCTCAGTGTTGGGATTCGTCTGTTTGTACTGAAAAATGCTTGTTTTCAAATCAAAGTAATATCGAAAGTAAAACAGAAAAGAAAACGGATATGTAAAATCATACAGTCTTACATGAACAGATATCCACTCGCTGTGCGGGTGGATATCTGTTGTATTAAAGCACATATCAAAGTTAAACTCAACTATCCGATGATATTGCAATCAACTGATTGATAATTGATATTATTTTTTATGTATGCTATAATATAGTCACCAAATAATGTGAAGTGGCTGTAATGAACGTCAAAATAGGAAAACATATTAAAGCATTGAGAGATAATGTAATTTGTCACTTTTAAAGTGACAACAATTGATGGAAAATGTGTTATAATAAAACAAAGACAAGGAATATTCTGTTAAGGAGGAGCTTATATGAAATACAGTTTTCTTAAGAATTATACTTTCGGCGAGAAAGTTCTCAGATGTCTTAAGTTTTATTTGTTTTTCTATGCCGGATTGGATGCGATCGTTGTTCTTATGTGCTTTGTGTTGATGTTTCTTCTTTATTATATTTTTGACTTCAACGAAATTGAAAATGTGCGTCCGCTTATGACATATCTTCGTCCGATCCTGCTTTGCGGTCTTTGTTCGTGGATATCTTTTAATGACGGACAAAAGGATATGTTTAATAATATGTATTCGATCGTTGACAGAGTGATACTTACTTTGGTTTTCTTCTTTATAAAACTATACGGTATTGTCGGTAATCCGATCAATATTGATAACGGATTCTTCAGGGAATTTTCTTCTTCGGTTTCTGTTTTTTACTATATTCTAGTCGTTCCTTGCCTGATAATTCCTTATTACCTCGGCTATAAGCTTGCCGCATACGATAATCCTCAATATGCAGATATGTATTTGCGTGATGCAAATGATGAAATTTCTTCCGAAATGAAGAAGACTTCCGTAGAAGAAAGAAAAACAGGAACATGGAGAGACTCCGTGGACCATAAAAAATAAAAAAAATATTAAAGATGGTGTTTTGTGATGCTGAAAACAATTTTTAAAACGACAGGACTGATGTGTCTAATGTCTGTGCTTTCGATGGTCGTTTATACTTTCCTGAGTTGGATCCTGAATTTTTTCGTCTTTTGGGAATTAAAGGAAAGAACAACTGTCGCTTTGCTCATATCGATCGTGATATATTTTATTTCGATTTTCCTTTTTGCAAAAATAGAGGGCTACAGTTTAACGTATAAATGTCGGTTTAACAAACACGAACAGTTTTACGGTACTGTTTTAGGCGTTCTGATTTATTCCGCAGTTGCTTTTATCTTGATCGTTTCTCCTGTAGGAATCCAGAATATGTTTCAAGCTTTTTATTATATTGCTGCATTGCCGGCAGCGCTTTTTGAAGGATATGTTTTTCCTGATCTGAGAAATTTTGTGACGTTTTCAGATGCATCATTTACGGTTGTCGTCATTGAAACTCCCATATTTATCGCTTTACGTTTGATTGGCCTTTGGTCCGGATACAGACGAAAAATAGCGGAAACACCTGCAATAGAAGAATTGAACGAAAAAATACAGTCGGATGTTCAACTGCCCAAACCTTCGGAAGAAAAGAAGTCATGGCGAGATTCTATTGATCGAATGGAATGATTTTTTGTAACGTATAAAGATAAATTTGAACTATTTGTAAATTTTCGGGGGAGGGAAACTTTTAATAGGAAAAAGAAGTCTTATTCTGTAAAGAGAAAAAAGGCTGGGGTCATTATGGAACATCGAAGAAAATTGTTTTGCGAGATTTCGCCGCTTACGTATAAGATATCTGTTTTTAAGTGCAGAACATTAAGACGAATGAAAGATGCGCTGTCTTTTAATCGGTTTGCTTTAAAGAAAAGTTCAGAGGCTCTTCCCGTTTTGGTGTACAGCCATAAATCTTTGATGAGAAGAAAGCTTGGTAATACGGAAATGCAGCTTCAGGAGAATAAAGTTGTTAACCTGAATATTGCTGCGCCCAAGGTTACAGGCGTACTTATCTATCCGGGAGAAACGTTTTCTTTCTGGAAACTTGTAGGTTGTTATTCCGAAAAAGAAGGTTATAAGGAAGGACTGACGATAAGTAACGGCAAGACTTCAAAAGGAATAGGCGGCGGTCTTTGCCAATTTACAAATTTGATTCATTGGATGGTTTTACATACGCCTTTGCAGATTGTCGAACATCATCATCACGGCGGTATGGATCTTTTTCCTGATTTCGGACGTCAGATCCCTTTCGGGACAGGTACTTCCGTGGTTTACAATTATATTGACTACCGTTTTAAAAATAATACGGATAAGATTTTTCAACTCATAGTTCATACTACAGAAGAGTATCTTTGCGGTGAACTCAGGTGCTCCGAGCCGCTTGATATAAAATATCATATTAAATCTGAAAATGACCGTTTTGTCAAAATCGATGACGTTGTGTATCGTAAAGGTGAGGTTTACAGAGAATGTGTTGATAAGGTCACGGGAAATGTTTTATCAAAAGAACTGATAAAATCAAATTTTGCCCGTGTTATGTATGATACATCAGATCTGATAATTTCCGAAAATTAAATGTTATCCAACCGATTTGAGATTTCTTTCTCTTAAAATCTCAATTTGATATGTTTACAATAAATTCTCCTCATGATATAATATAAGTACAAAAAGCGCTTTTTAGTTTGATTAACAGGAGATAAAAATATGTCTATCGGTAAAAATATAACAATGTTCAGAAAAGCAAAAGGTTTTACTCAAGCGGAGCTCGGGGAACTTCTCGGTGTTTCAAACCAGGCAGTTTCTAAATGGGAGTCTGAAATGACGATGCCCGATATAATGTTGCTTCCCGAAATAGCAAAAGTTTTGGGAGTAACACTCGATGATCTTTACGGTGAACATAAAGAATACGAGATCATCGATAAAGTTAATTCCGATGTTGTAACGGATAAAAGAGTTCTTCTTATTTCTGTTAAAGAAGATAATACAAATATTAAGCTTAGAATGCCCGTTCAAGCAGTTCACTCAATTCTCTCAAACGATATTTTCAAAAAGGCAATACCTGATGAGGCTCAAATTGATGAACTATTTAAAATGATTGAAAGCGGAGCGAAAGGAACATTAGTTGACGTTGAGGATAATAACGCCCATGTGACTATTGCGGTGGAAGATCATGAAGATTAAAGTTTTTCATGACGCTTGTCTGAAAGAAGAAATTTCGGTCGAAGGTTTCTTGAACAGCATAAAGCTTAATGGGGAGAATTCAATTAACTTTTTTATGATCGGCGGCGAAGACGGAGAAGTGCTTGCTCCGTATACAGTAAAAGAAATAGAACTTGACAGCGGAAATGTTCTAACACTCAGGATAAGTCACTCGGAAGTCTTTTCAGAAGCTATTGAGATCATCAAAAAATATAAAAACATGAAAATCTGCGAAGTTGAACTCGGAAATATAAGCGTCGAAGTCAAATATTGATATTTATAAACAAAAAAATCATCGGTAATAAGCCGATGATTTTTTTGGTAATAATTTAAATGTACAAAAACAGAGTAAAACAAAAATAAACATACAAAATATATTGTAGAAAGCACCAATAAAAAGCAAATAAACAAAGGAAATAAACAGTAAATCAACAAACTTTAGAAAGAGAAAAAAAGGTAAAATCTCGAAAAAGCCGATAACAGCAAGGAAAATAGCGAAAAACGGAGAAAAATAAAGGTCGAAAAAGGGTATTGACAAATAGGGGATGTTGTGATATAATAGCATTCCTGTCAGCGAGAGCCAACAGAGCCGAGCAATAAACGGCATATGAGGCAAAAGCGACGCAGGAACAGATCACAGAAAGTTCACAAAAAAAGGACTTGACAAACGAAAGAAACTGTGATATAATAATCGAGTCGCTTGAGAGAGCGA
>SVMP01000003.1 GCA_015067385.1 Oscillospiraceae bacterium
CCTGTCTTCTGCCCGAATCCGAACATTTCACCGTATCGGCTGAAGACAGGCATTGAGCTTCCGGGCGAAAGCAAGGAAGCTCAATGCCTGTCTTCTGCCCGAATCCGAACATTTCACCGTATCGGCTGAGCGTGTCGATAGTCAGAAGTCTGCCAACATCGAAAAAGTAACCGTTACACGATTTTTTCAGCGCCGTTAAGATGTTTACGTCGCCGTGCGCCGTGTATGCAAAACAAGACGGCTGGTACGTTTCGTAATATGTATAGTAACCTCCGCATTTGTAAGAGGTCTTTTGCTCAATTATCTCTTCTTCAAGCCCCGCAATGCCCGTGAGCATCTTGTATGTTGAACCCGGCGGGAAAAGACCCGATATCGCTCGGTTAACATACGGCTTTCCGGGGTCCTTCGAAAGCGTTGCAAAATCTGCGCTGTATGTTTCGAGATTGTAGGTCGGATATGACGCCATCGAGTATATCTCGCCCGAATGTATGTCCATAAATATCGCCGCACCGGAATTTGCGGCTTCCGGACCGTTTTGTTCTTTCAGCTTACGTATGACCTCCGCAAGCCCTGCCTCCGTTATTTTCTGCATGTCCGTGCTTATCGTTAAAATAACGTCGTTTCCGGCTATCGGCTCAATGTCCTCGATTATGTCGATAACGTTGCCCGATCTGTCTGTCTGCGCATATTTGTATCCGTCTGTGCCTCGCAGCCAGTTTTCGGCTATCTTTTCAATACCCTCTTTGCCGAGAGTGTCGTTTATAGAATATCCGCTTTCACGCAGCCTTTCGTATTCCTCGGCATTGATCTTGCCGACGTAGCCTATTATGTGTGATGCGAATCTTTCGTTTACATACGAACGCACGCTTTCGAATTCAACGGTAACACCGAGGATCTCGGAACTGCGTTCTTTTACCATCGTTACGGCTTCAAGACCGACATCTTCGGCAAAAGTGTAAAAATACCCTGCGCTGTTGTTCTCTATTCCGTAACGTACCGCAATTATGTCGCGCGCTCTCGAAAGTGTGTAATCTGTAAGCTTATAATATTTGATAAGAGCCTTCAACGCATCTTCCGCGGTTATATTCGACTTTATTTTTTTGTTCTTTAACCACTTTGAAAAGGCGTTTACCTTTGATTCCGATTCAACGAATGCTTCGTCGTATATGTAAGGCTCGGTTTTTGTGATAGGAAATGTATCGTTATATTCTTCGCCGCATTTTTCAAAAATGCTTATTACCTTGTCTATCGTTCCGTTAAGATCTTTTATTATGCTTCGGTCAAATTCGACCGTCATTATCGATGAGCTCTGAACTATCGGGCTGCAGTATCTGTCGAGGATCTCGCCTCTAGATGCGTCAACGGATGTTTTGCGTATAACACTGTTTCTCGAAGCCTCAAGATATTCTTCGCCGTCGATAAGCTGAAGCTTTATAAGCTGAAGAATAAATACCCCTATTATAATAAGGAAGACAGACATTATAACGATAACTCTTGACGGCTTTGTTACCATATGCCCTCCCTTTCTTCATGGAGAGCAAAACGCTTGCCCATGAATCTGATTATCGGGTATGTTATGATGACAGTCGGCACGGTAAGCAATATCTTCGGCATCGCAATAAACAGAAAAACATCTGCTATGCTCTCGGATGTAAAAAACGAATATGCACCTGCGAGAATACATTCGCTTACGACTGACGATACCGCCGTTAAAAAGAATGCTCCGACAAATGACACGGCGATCTTCTGGTAGACCGTGATCCCGATAATGAACCCTATTATCATAAATGTGAGGGCGTTGACGCCGAATACCGCCGCCGATGTAAAATCAAGAAAAAGACCGAAAACAAGCCCGAATATCGCGCCGAAGCGTTCTTTTTCAACCATAGCTATGCAAACCGTTGCGGAAAGAAGAAATTCAGGACCGATCCCGAATATCTTTAACGGAACAAAAACGGCATCAATAAGGAAAAATAATATGAAAACAAGCGAATAGCCTATTATTCTCTTTCTCATTCGCCCGCCCACGCTCCGTTCGTTATGTACACCCTGCGAAGTCCGTCAAGGCTTGCCGCCGGCTCGATCGTCGCATTCTGAGCAAGTCCGTTTTCCTCAGATTCAACCTCTGTTATTTTTCCGATAAGTATCCCTGCGGGGAAAACACCGCCGAGACCTGATGTGAAAACAATATCGCCTCTTATTACCGATGCGTCCGCCGTGAGATAAGAAAGCCTTAAAAGTCCTTTCGCTCTCAGGGAAACATCGCTTTCCGTAACGCCTGTCGCTTCGCTTCTTTTAACGGTTGCGCCGACAGACATCGACGGGTCGGTTATCGCCGTTACCGTCGCCCAGTTAAAGCCTATGTCCGTGACCTTCCCCACAAGCCCGTCGCACGAAACGACGACAGAGTTGAGCTTTATTCCGTCAAGCGTGCCTTTGTTTACGGAAAATGTCGAGCCGAAGCCGTCTGCCGATACGGAAACGATGTCCGCCGCAACGTACTGCAGGTCGTGAGATGTTTCAATAACATTGACTAATTTTTTCAGACGCTCTATTTCAACTTCGTTCGTGTACGTGTCCGCAAGCTCCGTTTCAAGCTTCGCCACCTGCTTTTTCAGCTCTTCGTTTTCTTTTTGCAGTTCGGAAAATTCCGCAAATGTGTTGATAATATCTTCCGTTCCGTTTTTTACCCATGTTCCGAAAGATGCAAACGGCGTGGCAATAAAGCCGATAAGATCTCTCGGTGCGGTGACTCCGCCGTCCAGAAGCATGTTAAGCATGAATCCGGCAAGGAAGCACGCGATGAAAACGAGCGTTATGAAGAATTTTCCGCGGAAAAAATCGCGCATACTGCCACCTCCGTTGTGTGTTGTTTTGAGTTTTATTCGATGGTCGATGCTTTCTTGAGCTTGTCTATCATGCCCGCCGCCCTGCCTGCTCCTATCGCAATGCAGTCGAGAGCGTTGACCGCAACTTCGGTTGAAACGCCGGTCTCCTTATATATAAATTCCGACCATCCGGGAAGCTGTGAACCGCCCCCGATAAGAATTATTCCGTTCTGGATTATGTCTGCCGCAAGCTCCGGATCAACACGCTCAAGCGTCGCTTTTATCGCATCTACTATCCCTTCGAGCGATTCCTTCATCGCTATATACACCTCGTCCGATGAGATCGTGAGGTTCAACGGCAGTCCGTCTATGAGGTCTCGTCCGCTGACTGTCATAAAATCGACCGTTTCACGTTCGACCGCAGCTCCGAGCCTTATTTTTATTTCTTCGGCTATCTGATCGCCGATAAGGATATTGTATGTTTTTCTTACGTATGCAACAATATCTTTGTCCATCTGTATTCCGCAGCTGTGACATGTCGTTTCCGCAACTATTCCGCCGAGTGAAACGACCGAGACCTCTGTCTTTCCGCCGCCGATGTCAACTATCATGTGTCCGCTCGGCTCAAATATCGGCAGATTAAGCCCTATTGCCGCCGCCAGAGGATCTTCGAGAAGATGGATCTTTTTGATTTTTGATGATAGAACAGCGTCCTCAACGGCTCGTCTTTCAACCGCCGTCGAACCGTACGGAACGGTCACCACCGCTCTTATCGGGGTGAAGGGACGTTTGATCCGACTGACAAACGATGTGAGCATGACGGATGTTCTGTCAAAATTTGCAATAACGCCGTCGTCAAGCGGACGTATGGCTGTTACCGTATCGGGAGTTCTGCCGAGCATCTGTCTTGCCTCTTCGCCCACCGCCATGAGCTTGTTTGAAAAGCTTTCAACCGCAATAACGGACGGCTGATCGAGAAGCATTCCTTTTGATTTACTGTAAATTCGAGTGTTGCTCGTTCCGAGATCTATTCCTACATCAAAGATGCCCAAAAGATTACCCCCTTCTTTTTAAGTATGTCGTAAAGCGGAGAAAGCGGAAGCCCAACAACGTTGAAATAATCACCGTCTATCTTTTCTATGAAAACACAGGCTCTTCCCTGGATGGCGTACGCTCCTGCTTTGTCCGAGCACTCACCCGATGCTACGTAATCACGTATCTCGCTGTCGGAAAGCGCTTTGAAATATACCTTTGTTTTAACGGCAAACGTCTCCGCGCCGTTTCTGTCTCTTACCGTAACACCCGTGTATACCTCGTTTGCCTTTCCCGAAAGATTCGAGATCATCCGGTATGCGTCGGCGTCGTCTTTGGGTTTCCCCATTATGCCCTCGCCCTCAAGGTAAACTACGGTGTCTGCCGCAATTACTATCGCCTCGGGGTTTTGTTCGAAAACGCTTTCCGCCTTTTTCTCCGACAGAAAACGTACGAGCATCTCCGGTTCTTTTATATCGCATTGTTCGTCCGCATCGGATACACATATACGGAAAGTGACGCCGATCTGTTCAAGCAGCTCGCGGCGTCTCGGTGATGCGGAGGCAAGAATTACCTCACCGACAGGATTTTTGTTTGCGGATATATCGCTCATTCTTCGCTGTTCCCCATGACAATATCTAACATTCGCCTGTATTTTATCGGATCCTTTCCCTTCAGCTCAAATATCATTCGAGCCATGTGAACGAAAAGCTCATCCTCGCTTCCGAAGTTCATGAATAATGCCGTGTCCTTCGTTTCAAGCTTATAGGCTTTGCATATTTTTGTTATAACTTCCTGTGACGGAACGAGAGGCATGCCCGAACGCGGATCCGCACCGTTTTCGAGAGATGCGAGATACGAATGGCTGATGCCGATAAGCTCGCCTGCCGCGCGCAGACTCAAGCCCCTCTTTATCCGTTCACGTTTAAGCGTCTCACCGAGTGACTTTGTATCGGTCTGCTCGGCGAGATCTGTCTGTTCGTCAAAATCGGGACGGTTACTGTTCATCCCAGTTGTGCCATACGTTCTGTACGTCGTCGTTTTCTTCAAGATGATCGAGAAGCTTCTGCATGTTCTTGATCTGATCTTCGTCGGTAAGAGTTATGTAGTTAGAGGGAACCATTTCTGCTTCTGCGGAAAGGAATGTGTAACCCTTTTGTTCGAGAGCTTCGCATACGGAGCTGAGATTTTCGGGTGTGGTGTAGATCTCGTAAACCTCTTCTTCGATAACAAAGTCTTCTGCATCAAGCTCAAGAACATCGTCCATAAGCTTTTCTTCGGAATATTCCTCTTTGTCGATTACGATAACGCCTTTCTTCGTAAAGAGCCAGTTAACAGAACCTGTCTGACCGAGGTTGCCGCCGAATTTATCGAAATAGTGACGTACGTCTGCGGCGGTTCTGTTTCTGTTTTCGGTAACTGCTTCAACGATTACCGCAATACCTGCAGGACCGTAGCCCTCGTATGCGATCTCTTCGTAGTTTACGTTTTCGCCTTCACCGGATGCCTTTTTGATGCATCTTTCGATGTTGTCGTTGGGAACGTTGTTTGCCTTAGCCTTAAGAATGATGTCTTTAAGGCGACCGTTGGCTTCGGGATCGGGTCCGCCGTTCTTAACAGCGAGAACGATCTCTCTGCCTATTTTTGTGAAGACACTTGCTCTCTGCTTATCTGTCTTCTCTTTCTTGTGCATAATGTTTTTCCACTTGGAATGACCGGACATAAAAACCTCCAAAATATATCTGAGAATTTGATTTATTAAAATTATTTTTTAATCAATGTTAAGAATAAAACGGGTATCGACCATATCGCATTGAAAAGAACGGTCCAGATCGGGCCGGGCGCCGAATGATCGATGAAAAATGCAATTGATGTTAAAACAAGACCGAGGATTATCGATGCTATTTTTACAAGAACGCTCATGTTTACAACGGATGCCAGCTTCTTCGCTTTTCTTACCGATGAAAGAATGCCTATCGCATTTTTCGTCGTTATCATGTCGGGAACAGCATTCGTTTCCTCTATGTCTTCGCATACGGACGTTATAAGCTTACGCTCGTCCGCATCGGGAACAACTATCTTCGTATTGTTAAGCCCGTAAAGCTTCTGAATGGCGATCTCGGTGATATTGCAGTCGTTCGTTGTTGCGATTATTGCAAAATCCTCGCCTACGGTCTCCGCGGCGCGCTTCATTTCCGGGTCGCACGCATAGCTGAACACCGTGTACGAAACAAGAACACCGTTTATTACCGTGTATATGATGCTTCTGTTTGTGGATGTCAAAGAAGCTTCTATCTCCTGAGAAAGCGGCGCTATCTCGTAAGAAAGCAGCATGTTTCTGTTTCCCACAAGGACCTCGTCGCCGTAAATATGTGCGACAACGCCGTAATTTTTCATGTATCGCCAATCGTCAACCTCGGGAAGACGGTCCGCATCACAGCCCGTTTCCGCTATGAATGTCGGGGCAAACGGTGATTCCGATTCGAGAAGTACAGCCGCCGTAAATTCAACCGCATCAGCCATCTTCTCTTTGTCACGAAAACGGAATCTCTCCATTCTCGTACGCTTTGCCGGGAAAAGATCAACGTCCGACACGACCAATGTTGAAACATCTCTCATGGCTTCGATCGAATGGTAGCCCAGAAGAACGCTGCCGAGCTTTCGAAGACGTCTCTGTTCGGCAATATACGGCAAAACAAAAGCCATTTCAGCCGTAAACGATGCCGCTATCGCAAACAACGCAGCAAACGCCGCCGCAAATGCGCCGAAGCCCGATATGAAGCCCACTATCGCAGAGATTATCAGTATCGCTCCGCTTGCTATCGGAACAAACATCCGTATCTTTTCTTCCGATGGATCTCCGTCATACGTCGTATCGACAACATTCGGGAATTTTACGATCGGGTTTACGATGCAGACACGGTCTATCGCACGCTTGTGCATGTCGATATCGCTCGTGTTGACAATGTACGTCTTACTGCTTTTTATTAAATTCAGGTTTGTTATTATCTCGCAGATAAATAAATATTTCATCGCCATCGATATTGCGGCGGAAAGAAATATTGCGGGAGCAAATGTGTGAAACTCACTGCCCTCCGGTGTAAAAATAAGGACTAACGACTGTATCGCCGCCGCTATGAGCGCAACGGATGTCAAAGAGTCGTTTGACGGACGAAGCAGGAATATAGAAATCAGCCCGTCGCCCATCTCCTGTGCGCAGAAAAAGAATACCGTGACAGATAAAACGAGGCCCGCAATACCGTTTACCATCGGAGGAAGCCCGATAAGTGCAAGGATCGCTGTCAGTACTGCCGCAAATACGGAAACCAATGTCTTGACCCCGAAAGCGTCCTTCGACGCCTGCGCAACATTGAACTGTTCACGGAAATAATTATCTCTCAAAGAAATTTACCCCGATCATGCTCTGTCTTGTCTTACTTTTTCGTACATCGCAACCGCAGCCGCAACCGATATGTTGAGCGATGTTATCTCGCCTGCCATGGGGATCTTTATAAGGTGGTCGCATCTTTCTCTTACAAGTCTCGAAAGCCCTGTTCCTTCATCGCCCATAACAAGAGCCACTGCTCCGCGAAGATCCGTTCCGTAGATGTCGTTTTCCGCAGCGCCGTCCGTGCCGTAGATCCAGACGTTCTGCTCTTTGAGATATTCGATCGTCTCCGCAATGTTGACAACTCTTGCGATCTTCATATATTCGCAGGCTCCCGCCGCTGTCTTGTATACGGTCGCCGTAAGACCGCATGCACCTCTCTTGGGAAGGATTATGCCGTGAACACCTGCCGCATTTGCGGTCCTTATTATCGCACCGAGATTTCTCGGATCGTTGATACCGTCGATAACGATGATAAAGGGCTTCTCTTCTTTCTCTTTTGCATATTCGAGAATGTCCTCCGGTTCACAGTAGGAAAATTCGGTCGTTATCGCAACAACGCCCTGATGCGATGCCGAACGTGTCATGCTGTCAAGCTTTGCCTTTTCCGCTTCAACGACAGTGATACCGTTTTCTTTAGCCATCGCGATAACTCTGACTATAGAGCCTTCTCTGTCGCCCTTTGCAACGAAAAGCTTGTCTACCGTTCTGCCCGAACGTATAGCCTCCATTACGGAGTTTCTGCCGAAGACCATGTTTTCGCTGTCTTCGCTTGCCTGACCTCTTCCGTCATCTTTTCTTCTTTCGGGCTTGGGTGATTTTGCATATGAGGGCTTTTTGTAATTCGGGTTTCTTCCCGTTGTTTTACCTTTGGGTTTATTGTCTCTCATGTCTTGTTCCTTTCGCTTTGACAAATGCGAAATTTTCCTCTCCTGATGTACTTTTTCTGTATTTTTGATCTGTTATTTTACTTTTATTTGAGTTACATTATATTATAACACATTTTTTTTCATTTGAAAAGGGGTCAACGATTATTTCGACATTTTACATAAAATAAAGTTGTTTATTTGTGCAATTTACACAATAAAAAATTCGGATTTTTCCGCTCAGATAAAGATCGAGGTGAAAAAATAGCCTAAAATCATGTTTATTGCCGTAAAAATGACGGTCGCCGCCGCCGAAACGGGTATGTATTCACGGAGCCTCATTTTCATCAGCCCCGCAGGGATCGAGATAAATGTTCTTACAACGGGAATAAGCCTTGCCGCAAAAAGCCCTCCCGCTCCCCGCCTGTCGATCATATCAACGGTTTTGCCGTAAAGCTCCGATGTCTTTCCGTATTTGAGACAGACGTTTTTTACCGTGTCCGAAAACAGATACGAAACACCGTATACCGTCATCTGCGAAAGCATCGCAAAAACCGATAATATTATCAACGTGCTCATAAACGGAATATATCCAAGCCCTGCCACAACTCCTGCCGCCGGCATCGTTATTCCTCCCGGAAAGCCGGGAATGTTGAGATATTCGATATAGACAAGAACGGCAAGAATGACAACGCCGTATCTTTCCGTAAATTCAATTATTTCAGCTATTTTCATCCTTTGCCTCCACCTTTGCTATGACGGGAAAATGGTCCGACGGATACATGCCGCCGTAAGCCGTTCTGTCAATGTGTGCGGATACTATATCAAGCCGCTTTGTCGCAAAAATATAGTCGATCGGAGCACCTTTTTTCGTCCCCTTAAAGCCGTGATATGTGCGGATATTTTTCGGATCAAGGCGATAAAGAACGCGGAATGTGTCTTTTACAACAGTCCCCTCTTCGCCGTTTTCGAGCAGTGTTTTAACAGTCTTTGAGGTCGGCACGGCGTTGAAATCTCCCATTATGACGGTTCCGCAAAGCCGATCACTGTCGTATTTTTCGGCTAATCTCTTTATCAGCGCGATCCCTTTCCTTCTTGCAAAGGGACTGAAGCAGTCGAGATGCGTGTTGTATATCCGTATAAGAGCGCCGCTGTCTTTCTGCTTTAAGATGCACCATGTGCATATTCTCGGAAAGAGCGAGAGCCACGATCTGCTCCCTTTTATCTTGGGAGAACGTGAGAGCCAGAACGTGTCCGATTCAATAAGCTCAAAAAGCTCTTTTTTATAGAAAATAGCCGTGTATTCGCCTTTTTTGTTTAACGTTCTCGGGCTTCCCACACGTCCGTACCGCTCCGATATATCAGCCTTTTTTTCGAGAATGTCGATAGAGGCTTCCGTCAGCTCCTGTGTACCGAGAATATCGGGCGAAACTTTTCCGAAAAATTCGGCTATCGAAGCTATTCTGTTGTGAAAATTCGCTTTCGATCTTTCGAAGAGCGTCCGCTTCATGTTGAATGTTGCAACAGTATATGTCAAATCAAATCCTCTTTCTTAAAAGAGTCGAGCGCAGAACACGCCCCCAAGCATTATTCTGCCCTCGAAATCCGATATTAGTCTTTTTTCAGTATGGTCTGAGCCAGAAGAAGATCTTCTTTTGTCGTTATTTTTATGTTTGACGGCTCGCATATGACCGTTTTTACCCTTACGCCGAGAGCTTCCGCCATCGATGAATCGTCCGTAAAATCGGAAAATCTGTTTCGGAAATGCTCGACCATTTTTGCATATGTTTCTCTTGAAAAAATCTGCGGAGTTGCCGCCGCAATGAGAATTTTTCTGTCAACCGTGCGGTCTATAAAGCCGTCTGCCGTTATTGCTTTAACGGTGTTCACCTGTGGCATGGCAGCTATCGCCGCCCCGTGTTCGTATGCCGCAACGGCAACCGCATCAATGTCTTTCGGTGTTATCAGCGGTCGGGCACCGTCATGGACCGCAACGAACGGTACGCTCGGATCTGTCGCTTCAAAGCCCAAAGCCGCAGAACTCTGCCTGCATTTGCCGCCTTCAACGACTGCCGTTATTTTTTTCAGACCGAATCTTTCTTTTAATTCAAGAATATATTCTATTTTTTCTTTACGTGTCACAACGACCGTCTGTGCTGTCTGCTCGGATAACTCAAAGGCTCTCAGCGTGTGAACTATACACGGGAGATCTCCGATAAGCTGTTCAGTTTTGTCTTTGCCGAATCTTTCCGAGGAGCCCGCAGCCGTTACTATCGCCGAAATTTTGCCGTTTCCTGTCAATGCAAACACTCTTTCATTATAAATATAATCATATCACACAATATTATACGTTTTTTTTTTCATTTGTCAAGGGTTTGGTTATTGATTTTTTCTAAAATTTAGTATATAATGATATAGGAAAAGTTTTTGTCTTCAAAAACCGACCGCGAATCATAAAAGAATTTAATTATCGAGTGTTTTTTATGCGAGTATTGTTTATAGGCGATGTCGTCGGAAAAGCAGGTCTTACGTACCTGAAAAAAAATCTGAGCAAGCTGATCTCGGAATATCCGTGCGATATCGTTGTTGCCAACGGCGAAAATGTTAATCAAAAAAACGGAATAACATCTTATGAGGCTGAAGAGCTTCATTATGCCGGGGTCGATATAATAACCCTCGGCAATCATGCATTCCGTCAGCAGAGCGTTTACGGCTTTCTTGACGATTGCAACTACATCGTTCGCCCCGCAAATTACCCTTCCGCAAGTCCGGGCGTGGGAACGGCGGAGTTTGACACGGCAAAAGGTAAGGTCGTTGTCGTTTCTCTTGCCGGTCAGGTCGATCTTGAACCTGCGGACAACCCCTTTTACACTGCGGATAAGATCGTTGCGGCTAACAGCGATGCGTTTATTATCGTTGATTTTCACGCAGAAGCGACAAGCGAAAAACGTGCTCTCGGCTATTATCTTGACGGCAGAGCAGGCTGCGTTTTCGGTACGCATACTCATGTTCCCACCGCCGACGAACAGTTTTTGCCGAAAGGCACGGCTTATATTACCGATGTCGGTATGACGGGAGCGTCGGATTCCGTTCTCGGCGCAAAAAAACACCAGGCTATACAAAGATTTTTGACCCGTGCATATGTTCCGCTTGAACAGGCTGAGGAAAAACCTGTTATAAATGCGGTATATGCCGACACAGAAAAGAAATACATCGTGAGGATAACCCTGTAATGTACACTAAAGAAGATCTTAAAAGGCATCTTGCCGAAATGAATTTTTTCCCTTGGGACACCGTTCTCGTTCACTCTTCCATGAAATCCATAGGCGAAGTTGAGGGAGGAGCAGACACCGTTCTTGACGCTTTCAGCGAATATTTTTCGGACGGTCTTCTCATTTTCCCCACTCATTCATGGGCGACAATAGATGAAAAGCATTATATCTACGATCCCGAAAAAGAGCCTTCATGCGTAGGCCTTCTCACAAATATGTTTATGAAACGTCCGGGCGTCGTCCGTTCGCTTCACCCTACCCACTCCGTTGCGGTCCTCGGCGCAAGAGCCAAGGAATTTATTGAGGGCGAAGAATTCGCAACCACCCCCTGCCCCAGAAACGGCTGTTGGGGACGTCTTATCGAAGAAAGGGCAAAGATCCTTTTCCTCGGCTGCCCTCTCACAAAATTTACATTCGTTCACGGCCCTGAGGAATGGCTCGATATTCCCGACAGACTTGCCCCCAACCCCATCGATCTTAAAATAAAAATGCCCGACGGAACATATCTTGACAGCCGTTTCCGCAAGCATCAGTGTTCTTTCGGCAATGTTTCAGACAATTTCGGCAAGCTCACCGAGCCGCTTATCGCAAAAGGCATCGCTCAGAAAGGTAAATTCGGCGATGCGGAATGTATCATCGCAGATGCCGCACGTTCTTCCGAGTTTGTCATTCGTCTTCTTCAGACAGACCCCGAAATATTCAACGACCCCTCCCCCATTCCCGAAGAATATTTTGCCGTCAGACGTAAAATGAAAATTTCTCCGTCCATTCTCGCATGCGATATTTCAAAGCTCGGCAGCGAGATAGCGTCTGTTCCCAATGCCGATTTTATACATATCGACGTTATGGACGGACATTTCGTTCCGAATCTTTCGTTCGGCATTCCCATCGTTGAAGCCGTAAATAAAGTGACGGACCTCCCCCTCGACCTTCATCTTATGATCGACAATCCCTCAAAATATATTGAAGATTTCGCAAATGCGGGCGCAGACATAATAAGCGTTCATTATGAGGTTGACGAGGATCTTTCAGCCCTCATCTCGCTTATCAGATCGTTCGGCGTCAAGCCTGCCGTTGCTCTCAAACCCAAGACCCCCGTTGAAGTTATCTACCCCTATCTCGACAGTCTCGACTCCGTTCTTATCATGACTGTTGAACCCGGCTTCGGCGGTCAGACTCTTCACGAAGAATGTCTCGGTAAGGTAAGAAAGCTCCGCAACGAAATAAGAAGAAGAGGCCTTTCCGTTGAGATCGAAGCGGACGGCGGTATAAACGCTTCCAATCTTGCCGCCGTATCACGTTCGGGCGTTTCCATTGCGGTTATGGGTACGGCTCTCTTTAAAGAAGACGACAGACAGGCGTTTATCGACAGGTGCAAGGGCTGATGGGTATTTTCAGCGGAATGGAGAGAGTTGTCAACGAAAATACTCTCAATATAAGAAAGATCCTGCTTGATCCGGACAGAACGGCTATGATAAACGTCAATACGTCCGACGGCTTCTTCAAAAAAGGTCCGTTCGTCTCTTCTCATATGTCTTCTGCAATAAAAAATCTCGTTCGCATTAACGAATACCTGCTCCATTGCAGACGTGTCTTTGCAGTCGATTATCATAACCCCAAAAGCGCAGAGTTCAGAACGTTTCCCGAACATTGTACGACCGATGAATCGTGTCAGATAATCGAAGAGCTCGACAAGTTCGCATCCTCTTCCGATATCGTTGTTAAAAACTGCGCAAACGCAATGTTCTCAAACGCTTTTCTCCGTTGGTTTGCAGATAATGCCGACACTCTCGACAATTTTATTATCGTCGGCGCTCATACCGACATCGACGTTATGCAGCTCGCGCTCTCTCTTCGCTCTTATTTTAACGAACGGGACAGGTCCGTCAAGATCATCGTCGTTTTGAATGCGTGCAGAACATTTGCCGCAGAATCTCATAATGCGGACGATTTTCACACCTTCGCCGCTTATAATATGCTTCTTAACGGCATTACTTGCGCTAATGTCTGACAAATATCACGTATTTTGATAAAACCTATTGACAATTCACGTTAAATGATATATAATAAGCTGAAATATTCCAAAACACATGGAGGAAATTTTTATGCAGGATGCAAAACAGAAAGCACTTGACACCGCGCTTGCACAAATCGAAAAACAGTACGGCAAAGGCTCCGTAATGCTTCTCGGTCAGAATGCGGCAATGAATATAGATTCGATATCCACAGGTTCTTTTTCTCTTGATATGGCGCTCGGTATAGGCGGCGTACCGAAGGGAAGAATAGTTGAAATATACGGTCCCGAAAGCTCAGGTAAAACAACGGTTGCGCTTCATATGGTCGCCGAAAGCCAGAAGGCAGGCGGCACTGCGGCATTTATCGATGCTGAACATGCCCTCGATCCCGAATATGCAAGAAATCTCGGCGTTGATATCGATTCTCTTCTCGTCTCTCAGCCCGATAACGGCGAGCAGGCGCTTGAGATAACCGAAACTCTCGTTCGCTCCGGCGCTATCGATATAATAATCGTTGACTCCGTTGCGGCTCTCGTTCCCCGTCAGGAGCTTGAGGGCGATATGGGCGACAGTCATGTCGGTCTTCATGCCCGTCTCATGTCTCAGGCATTGAGAAAACTTGCAGGCGCCATCTCAAAATCAATGTGCGTTGTTGTATTTATCAACCAGCTCCGTGAAAAAGTCGGCGTTGTTTACGGAAATCCCGAAACAACAACCGGCGGCCGTGCGCTTAAGTTCTACGCATCGGTACGTCTCGACGTAAGAAAGGTCGAAAATCTCAAGGTCGGCGGCGATGTTATCGGCTCAAGAACAAGAGTCAAGGTCGTTAAAAACAAGGTCGCTCCCCCGTTCAAGGAAGCCGAGTTCGATATCCTCTACGGCAAAGGAATCTCACGTGACGGCGAAATTCTCGATATTGCCGTAAAACTCGATATCGTTCAGAAATCGGGCGCATGGTTCTCGTACGACGGAAGCCGTCTCGGTCAGGGCAGAGATAACTGCCGAGAGCTTATTCGCAATAATGCGGAGCTTCGTACAGAGCTTGAACAGAAGATCACCGCCGCTCTCAAAAATACGGGCGAGGATCTTTCCGATGTTGTTAAAACAAAATCCGAATCACCGTCTTCCAAGGTCTCCATTGACGTTTCCGCAGAAGATTTTGATTGATAATGTTTAAAATAACGGAGATCTCTCCTCAGCAAAAAGGCAATCTGCTCAATGTTTTTGTTAACGGAGAATATTCTTTTTCCGCAGATTCCGGGTTTATAGTCGATGAAGATATTTTTGTCGGCAGATCTCTTGAAAACGACGGACTTTGCGCGCTTAAACGTTCGGCGGAGATAAGAAAAGCCGTCCGTCATGCCCTCTATTTGCTCGAACACCGTGATTTCTCGAAAAAAGAGCTGTCGAAACGTCTTGAAGAGAAGGGTTACGATGAGGAATGCTCTTTGGCGGCGGCGGAGAAGATCGCCGAAATGGGCTATATAAACGACAGACGTTACGCAGAACGCCTTGTCGAACGTAAAAAAAATAAAGTCGGCTTGCAGCAGATACGCTATGAGCTTGCAAAAGCAGGTATCTGCAGGGAAGAACTTGACGATGTTCTTGCCGAAACATATGCCGAAAGCGACGGCGTTGACGCTGTCGTTAAAGAAATGCGTCGTAAATTGAAAGGGAAAACGGTTGATCCCGATGACAGAAAAGCAATGTCGAAGCTTTTTAATTCTTTTCGAGCAAAAGGCTTTGATTTTGAAACAATAAAAGACGCATATGAAAAATACTGTGAAAACGAGGACGAATAAATTGATCGAAAATACTAAAGTCGGGATGGTTGCTCTCGGCTGTGAAAAAAACAGAATAGATGCCGAGGTCATGCTTGCCGCTCTTGAAAACGAGGGCTGTGAGCTTTGTGCCGACGAAAGCGAGTGCGACGTTATAATCGTTCATACCTGCACATTTATCGATAAGGCGAAGGATGAAAGTATTGAAAACATACTTCATGCCGCAGAACAGAAAAAGATCGGCAAATGTAAAAAACTTATCGTTACCGGCTGTCTTGCAGAACGCTACAGAAGCGAGATCCTCGAAGCTATTCCCGAGGTCGATGTTATTCTCGGAAGCAAGAGCTTCGATAAGGTAGTTGAGGCGATAAAGAAGCCCGAAAAAGAGGTTTTTGAACATTACGAACCGCTTTCCTCCGTAACCCCCACCGGAGCCCGTGTCCTCACCTCCCCCAATTATTCCGTATTTTTAAAGATCGCAGACGGATGTTCAAACCATTGCTCTTACTGCGTTATCCCGTCCGTAAGAGGCGAGTTTATGCCGAGACCTTTTGTTGACGTCGTTGCCGAAGCAGAGGCTCTTGCCGCAAACGGTGCCGTTGAAATAAACCTCATCGCTCAGGACACGACCGCCTACCCCGATCTTTGTAAACTTATTAAAAGAATTGCCGCTATCGAAACGGTTAAATGGGTACGCATTCTCTACTGCCGCCCCGAAGAGATCTCCGATGAGCTTATCGATCTTATGGCGACCGAGGAAAAGCTCGTCAAGTATATCGATGTACCGCTTCAACATGCATCGGAACACGTTCTCAAGCTTATGAACAGATCTATGAGCGACAGCGAGCTTTCTGCGCTCGTCGAAAAGCTCCGTTCACGTATCCCCGATGTTTCCTTGCGTACCACCTTCATCGCAGGCTTCCCGCATGAGACCGAGGAAGATTTCGAGATACTTTGCAATTTCGTCAAAGCGTCCCGTTTTAACAATCTCGGCGTCTTTACCTACTCCAAGGAGGAGGGCACAAAGGCAGGCAGAATGCACGGTCAGATCGATCAGGAAACAAAGGAACGCAGAGCCGATATCGTAATGAACATTCAAATGACTCTCCTCGAAAGCATCAACGATGAATTTATCGGTAAAACGTTCGATGTTCTCTGCGAGGGCTATGATGAGGAAAAAGAGCTTTACACCGGCAGAACTTACTTCCAGGCACCCGATATCGACGGCAGGGTCTATTTCTCTTCCGACGATCCCGTTGAAGAAGGCGAATTTTGCAAGGTCACACTTAATGTTTACGACACATATGATTTTTACGGAAAGGTTTGTGAATAAATATGATAAAAAAATTGCCTAATATGATCTGTTGGTTTCGAATAATCCTCATTCCTTTCGTTCTTCTTTTTATGCTGACAAATCCCGTTACCGCAGATATGTCGATACAGACACGTTTTCTCATCGGCGGCATAATCTTCGGCGTTGCAATGATTTCCGACGCTGTTGACGGTAAGATCGCAAGAAAATACGATGCTGTAACAAATTTCGGCAAATTTCTCGATCCCATCGCCGATAAATTGCTCGTTCTGAGCGTTCTTATGGCGTTTGTTGAACTTAAAATGCTTTCATCTATCCCTGTTATCCTTATTCTTGCGCGCGAATTTCTCGTTACCGGGCTTCGTCTCGGCGCTGCAGGCAAGGGTACGGTTGTTGCCGCAAACTACTGGGGCAAGGTAAAAACAGCGCTTCAGGGTATTTCCATCGGTGCAACATTTGTTTTTGTTGCGCTTTTCCCCGAAACACTTCTCGGCACCCCCTCTGTTATTGACGGACAGAATGTTTGCAATCTTCTCATTCCGCAGATCCTTCTCTGGATATCCGCTGTTTATTCCGTCATTTCCGCAATTCCTTATTACAATGCTATGAAACAGTATATAAAAGACTGATTTTAGGGAGATAAAACACAAATGCAACTTTTTAATTCCATGACGGGTCGAAAAGAGACTCTTGAAGCTGTTGACAATACCGTCCGCATCTATGCCTGCGGTCCGACAGTTTATAACTTTTTCCATATCGGTAACGGCAGAGCTTTCACCGTTTATGATGTTCTTCGCCGTTATCTTCAGTATAAGGGCTATAACGTTCAGTTCGTACAGAACTTTACCGACGTTGACGATAAAATTATCAATAAGGCAAACGAGGAAGGCACCGATTTTACATCCGTTTCTCAGAAGTATATGAACGAATATTTCACCGATGCCGACGGTCTTAACATCCAGCGCGCAACCGTTCATCCCCTCGCAACCGAAAATATTCAGCAGATCATCGATATCGTTGCAACTCTCGTTGAAAAGGGCCATGCATACGTTCTCGACAATGACGTATATTTCCGTGTCCGCAGCTTTAAGGATTACGGTCAGCTTCTCGGCCAGTCTATCGACGATCTTTCCTCCGGCGCGCGTATTTCCGTTGACGACCGTAAGGAAGATGCCCTCGACTTTGCTCTCTGGAAAGGCGCAAAGGAAGGCGAACCGTATTGGGAATCTCCTTGGGGCAAAGGCAGACCCGGCTGGCATATCGAATGCTCCGCTATGGCTAAACGCTATCTCGGCGATACTATCGACATTCATTGCGGCGGCAGTGACCTTCGTTTCCCGCATCATACAAACGAGATCGCACAGTCCGAATGCGCAAACGGCTGCAAGTTCTCTAAGATGTGGTTCCATGTAGGCTTCGTTAACGTAAATAACGAAAAAATGAGTAAGTCAAAGAATAATTTCTTTACAGTACGTGACCTTGCGGCTGTTTACGGATACGAACCGCTTCGTTATTTCGCTATTTCCGCACATTACAGAAGCCCCATCAACTATGAACCCGACCTTATTCTTCAGGCAAAAGCATCTCTTGACAGACTTTACAACTGCGTTGACAATCTCGACTTCCTCGCCTCCTCCGCTTCCGAAACAGCTCTTACCGAAAGCGAAAACGAGGTCCTTGCAAAGTTCGATGTCTTCAGAGCACGTTTTGAAGAAAATATGGACGATGACCTCAATACCGCAAATGCGCTCTCCGTTCTTTTCGAATTCGTTCGTGAGATAAACAGCACCGTTGCGGATGTTAAATACTCAAAAGAATTTTACGAAAAACTCAAATCTCTCTTCATGGTTCTCGCATCTGCCCTCGGTCTTCTCTACAATCAGGGTAAATCCGCGCTCGAAGAAGAGATCGAGAAACTTATCGAAGAACGCCAGCAGGCACGTAAAAACAAGAATTTTGCACGCGCAGATGAGATCAGAGACGAACTCAAAGCAAGAGGCATCGTTCTTGAAGATACAAAAGACGGCGTAAAATGGAAAATGGTTTAAACAGTAATATAACTTATCTGAAGGGTGTCGGCGCAAAACGTGCCGAGACTCTTCATAAGCTCGGAATAGAAACGGTCGGCGATCTTATCGATTATTACCCCCGAACGTATCTCGATCTGAGCAACACCGTCCCTATCAGAGAAATTATCGACGGAGAACCTGCTGCGGTCCGTGCAACGCTTGTAACAGATGTCAGCGTTAAAAAAACGGGTCGCGGAGGTTCTCTTACGCTTTATTCTTTTCTCGTTTCGGACGGCACGGACACGATGCAGATAACGCTTTTTAACCAAAAATACACCGCAGAAAAGCTTATGAGAGGCGGCGAATATATCTTTTACGGCAAGGGCGAGGTCACAGGCTTTTTCAGAACGATCAAAAGCCCCGTTATCGAACTTCCCGACAATGCCGCTATCCTGCCCGTTTACCCATTGAGTGCAGGCGTTAATCAGAAATTTCTGCGTAATTCGACCCGTGCGGCTCTTGATGCGTGTTCCGAACATATAAAAGAAACTTTGCCCGAACATATCATAAAAAAATACGGACTTTTTCCTCGAAAAGAGGCTTATGAAAAGATACATTTCCCGAAAACACCGGCTGATTCGGAGCAGGCGTTTGACCGATTTGTTATCGAAGAGCTTCTTTATTTTATTCTCGGCATAAGTGTTCTTAAAAAGAAAAACAGAAAGCGTGTGTCCGTTCCTTTGTCCGAAGCCGTCGATATGTCCGTTTTCTATTCGGCGCTTTCTTTTGAGCTTACAAACGCCCAGAAGCGTGTTATAAACGAATGCCTCGAAGATCTGAAGCGTCCCGTTTCGATGACAAGGCTCGTTCAGGGCGATGTCGGAAGCGGTAAGACCGTCGTTGCGGCGGCGATAATGTACTATGCCAAGATGTGCGGCGGTCAGAGTGCAATGATGGCTCCCACAGAGGTATTAGCCGTTCAGCACCATGAAAATCTTTCATCGCTTTTTTCGAAATTAGGCGTTACGTGTGCGCTTTTAACAGGCTCTACGGGTGCCGCCGAGCGAAGACGGATCCGAGAAGGAATACTTTCGGGACAGATCGATATTTTGATCGGAACACATGCTCTCATTCAAAAAGACGTTTCATTTAAAAATCTCTCTCTCGTTATTGCCGACGAACAGCACAGATTCGGCGTAAATCAACGCTCTGCACTCACCGAAAAGGGCGAAAATCCGCATACGCTCATCATGTCCGCAACACCGATCCCGAGAACTATGGCGCTCATTCTTTACGGCGACCTTGATGTTTCCGTTATCGATGAATTGCCCAAGGGCAGACAGAAGATCTCTTCGTTTGTCGTCAATTCTCAGTCGCATGAAAAGATGTACGGCTATCTGCGTGAACAGATAGAGCAGGGCAGGCAGGCGTATGTCGTATGCCCGCTTATCGAGGAGAATGATGAGAGCGAAACACGCTCCGTTATCGAATTTTCCGAGCAGCTTGCCGAGCAGTACCTCAGAGGGATAAATATTTCGTATCTTCACGGTAAAATGCCGCCCAAGGAAAAAGAAGCCGTTCTTCGTAATTTTGCGGAAGGCAAAATAAGCGTTCTTGTTTCAACAACCGTTATCGAGGTCGGTATCAACGTCCCCAACGCAACCGTTATGATAATCGAAAATGCCGAGAAATTCGGGCTTTCACAGCTTCATCAGCTTCGCGGACGTGTCGGCAGAGGCTCTCATAAAAGCTGGTGTTTTCTCGTTACGGACCATCAGGGACAGACTCGTTCCCGACTGGAGAATTTCTGTAAAACGACAGACGGCTTCGAGATAAGCCGCCAGGATCTTGAACTGAGAGGTCCGGGCGATCTTTTCGGCTCCCGTCAGCACGGTCTTCCGGGGCTTCGCCTCGCTTCTCTTGCCGATATGGACTCTCTTCGCAACGCCCAACAGATAGCGTCCGAGATCGCATCTCAAAAAGGCTGGTACTCTTTGCCCGAAAATGCCGAGATCGCCGCCGCAGTCGTTCGTTTATTCGGCAAAACAACGGTCGTTTGAATTTTTGTTTTGACAATTTGTTGAACAATCGACTGTATCTGTTGACATACATGAAATAATATGGTATACTGAATGGCCGCATTGAAAAGGTCACTAAAAAACGGTTCTCCGTTACCTTCGATAGCGAGACTTAAAATAAATGAGGGAAAAAAATGTACGCAGTATTCACAACCGGCGGCAAGCAGTACAAGGCATCTGCAAATGATGTTCTTTACATCGAAAAACTTGACGCTGAAGCAGGTTCTGTCATCACTTTCGATGAGATCCTTCTTATCGGAGAAGACGGAAACGTAACCGTAGGCAATCCTTTCGTTAAAGGTGCAAAAGTAGAAGCTAAAGTTGAAAAGAACGGCAAAGGCAAGAAGATCAAGATCTTCAAGTACAAGCCCAAAAAAGGCTACCGCAAAAGAGGCGGCCACAGACAGCCGTATACAAAGATCACAGTAACTTCTGTTACCAAATAATTAAGGAGAGGTGTAAGACATGGCTCATAAGAAAGGCGTCGGCTCAACTAAAAACGGCCGCGATTCAAAATCTAAACGTCTCGGTGTTAAGAAGGGCGACGGTCAGTTCGTTCTCGCCGGTAACATTCTCGTAAGACAGAGAGGAACCAAGATCCATCCGGGCGCAAACGTAGGTATTGGCTCTGATGATACACTTTTCGCTCTTATCGACGGTAAAGTTTCCTTTACCCGTTACGGTTTCAACAAAGAGAAGAGAAAAGTTTCGGTTCAGGCAATCGAAGAATAATTAACAACAGGCTGCGGAGATGATTTTGCGAGATAAATCATCTCCCGTTTTTTTAATAAAGCATATCGGAAAGGAAATTTAAATTATGTTTATCGACAGCGCAAAAATATACGTTCGCGCAGGCAACGGCGGTAACGGAGCCGTTTCGTTCCGCAGAGAAAAATACGTTGCGGCAGGCGGACCCGACGGCGGAGACGGCGGTAAAGGCGGCGACATCGTTTTAAAGGTGGATGATAACCTCAACACTCTTTCCGATCTTCGTTTCCGCAGAAAATTTGCCGCAGAAAACGGGGAAAACGGCAAAGCCGCAAAGATGTACGGTAAAAGCGCCCCCGATTTTATCATTAAGGTCCCCCGCGGAACCCTCGTCAAAGACCCCGAAAGCGGTCTTGTTATAAAAGATATGTCCGATGACGAACCCTACATCCTCTGCAAAGGCGGAAAGGGCGGCTGGGGCAACCGTCATTTTGCAACCCCGACCCGTCAGTGCCCCCGTTTTGCAAGAGCAGGTATTCCCGGTGAGGAAAAAGAAGTACTTCTTGAACTTAAACTTATTGCGGACGTTGGTCTTATAGGCTTCCCGAACGTCGGAAAATCAACTCTTCTTTCCGTTGTTTCCGCAGCACGTCCCAAGATCGCAGATTATCATTTTACAACTCTCGTTCCCAATCTCGGCGTTGTCGGTCACGACGGTGAGGACAGCTTCGTTATGGCTGATATCCCCGGTCTTATCGAGGGTGCGGCTCAGGGCGCAGGTCTCGGTCATGAGTTTTTACGTCATATCGAAAGATGCCGTCTTCTCGTTCATGTTGTCGATATTTCGGGCTGTGAGGGCAGAGATCCTATCGAGGATTTCGATAAGATAAATGCCGAGCTTGCAGGCTTCTCCGAAGAACTCGCATCCCGTCCCATGATCGTTGCCGCAAATAAGATCGATTCCATTTCCGATGAGGAATCTGCCGAAAAATTCAGAAAATACGTTGCGTCCAAGGGCCTTGAGCTTTATGAAATGTCTGCCGCTATCGCAGAGGGTACGGATGCGCTTATAAATGCCCTTTGCCTTAAACTTAAAGAACTTCCGCCCGTAACGGTCTACGAGCCTGAGTATGTTCCCGAAGAGGTCATCCCCGAAACATCCAACGATATAACGATCGAACGTCAGGGCGATGTCTGGTTCGTTGAAGGACAGTGGCTGCTTCGCATCATGCGTTCCGTTAACTTCTCCGACGAAGAATCTCTTCAGTATTTTCAGCGTGTGCTCCGCATTTCCGGCGTTATTGATAAACTTATCGCCGAAGGTGTAAAAGACGGAGACACGGTTTGCATTTACGATTTCGAATTCGATTTTGTTCTTTAATTGACGATGAAAAGATATTTTTTATTGCTTTTGGCTGCGATCCTGCTCCTTTCGGGCTGTTCTTCAACGGTTGAACCTCCCGTTGTCATTCCCGAAAATAATGTCGAAGAAGAAAAGCCCCGCGTTTTTACAAACGGGGAGTGGGATCTCGTTGAAAATCTTTATAAAGAAAATGAATATAACGCCGTCAACTTCTTTGTGTCTCTTTCGGGCGCAATCGCTGACGGTGTCTATGATGATACCTCCGCCATTCAGGCTGCCCTCGATAAAGCAGGCAACGCAGGCGGAGGCAGTGTTTATATAGCTAAGGGAAAATACCGTATCACACGTCCGATAAATATTCCCGATAATGTTACTCTCGTCGGCGACTTTGTTTCTCCTACTTCAAAAAAAGGTTCGTCCGACGGTACACTGATAATCGTTGAACCGACCGATGTTTTTCGTGACTCCTCGGTTTTTGTTCTCAACAATAATTCAACTCTTTCGGATCTCACCGTCTGGTATGAAGAACAGTCGTTCGAATCTGTCGCAGAGTATCCGTATACCGTTCGCCACGCTTCCGGAAAAAGCGCAGCAGTCAAAAATATCGCTGTTCTTAACGCTTACAACGGTATAACAGCAGATTCGTCCTCCTGCGAGGAGTTCCTTGTTGAAAACGTATATATGACTGCATTCAACAATGCGCTCAGAGTCGTTGCATGTAAAGAAAAGCTTACGGTCAGAGGCTTTTCCGTATCACCTGTTTACTGGATAAACGATAATTTGACCGCTAAGCCCGAAAATTTCGACTTTTCGGCAATAAATGATATAATTTACAACTCTCTTACCGCCGTAACTCTCATGGGGGTAGGAGATGTCAGCATGACCGATGTTTCCATTGATACCGCAAATGTCGGTCTGCTCTTGAATATTTCCGACAGCACGGACAAAACACCGCTGTTCTCTCTCTTGAATATCTCCAATGCGCTTGTCCCCGTTTCTGTTGAAAAGCTTCCCGATGCTGGCGCGGCTTTTGCTCTCTGTACGTTCGGCACATCAAATCTTCTCAATTCGGTTGCCGTTCGTGTCGGTAAGGATTTCGATTCAACATTAAGCTTCAATTCCTGCTCTTTCCCCGGTCAGCCTTCCGTTTCCGTCAGAAGCGATGGCACGGGCAGAATGTCTTTTGTCAACTGCAAATTCGTCGGCTGGCGAGATACGGCTCTTGATCTTTCCGATATTATTTTTACAGCGGTCAATTCTTCGTTCAACGCAGGCTCAATGCCCGTTCGTCTCGGCGAAAAATCCGTCGGTATGCTTGCCCTTTGCTCCGCATCCGCTCTTAACGGCGAAAAACAGGAGGAAGAGATCATTGTTCCCGAAGAAGGTGAGGGGGAGACGGAGGATGTTATCGAAGAAGAACCGAAAAAAGAAACTCTTTTCGTTGTATCGACCGAAAATGAATATGAATTCGATACCCTTATCAAATCTTATGTAGGCTCTTCGGCTTCTTCGCCCGATATAGGAAGCAAGATCTTTTATGCGGAGGATTACGGCGTTTCAACATCATCTCCCGATAACTCCACAGCTATCCAGACTGCCGTTAATCATGCTTTTACAAGCGGCGGCGGAACTGTTTTTATCCCCGCAGGTCAGTATAAGATCAACAGCCCCATTCTCATTAAAGAGGGCGTAAGTCTTCACGGTGTCGGCGCAGGAACAGATCCCTTGATCTCAACTGTCCTTCTTACCGAAAAGAATGCGGGAGATGCCTTCAATTTCTTTACTCTTGAGGATTCCACCGCAATTCACGGCGTAACGCTTTACTATTATAATATTCCCGACCTCGTTTCCGAAACAGAGCTTCTGGGTAATGCGATCTATGCCGAAAATAAAAAAGCCATCCATCTTTCCGATATAACATTTGTCCGCCCGTCTGTCGGCATTTCTCTTAAGGGCTGCGAATCCGTAAGCATTGATAACGTTTCGGGTACGACCGTATCCAAGGGTATTTTACTCGATTCCTGTATTGATATCTATGCCGAGGATATTGATTTTACAGCCGAATTTGCAACTACGGACGCTCTTATCTCCTACAGACATTCGAATTACTCGGCTGTCTCCGCTATCGGCGGCGAAGGTATCACTGTAAGAGACCTCACGTGTTCCGATGCGGACTATGCGGTATATCTCGATGCGGACGACGTTCCCATTGTTCCGGATGAGCCGTCTTTTACGGTGCTTGACCTCTTTGCAAGAGATGTTTACGCTTCGGCTGCCGTAAATAAATATCCGTATGCATCTTTTATTAACGTGGCATCGCGTCCCACCGTTTTTTCAACAAATGCTTATCACCTTACGACATTTTACGGAAACAGAGGTAAGGTAAATCTTTATAATCTTCTCGGTTCGGGCAGTGTGACCGGCGGCGTGTACGCAAGAAGCGGAACGGTGTCTGTTCAGTCCTCGGTCTTTAACAGCCTCGGTAAAAGCGCCTTGCTTATCGACGGTGCAAACGTCTCACTTATAGGCTCAATGCTCCTTGACAACGATTGCACTTATCACGTTGAAGCAAGCTCCGGCGGCGCATTCCTTCTCGGAAACATAACAAACAACCTTTCCACAGAGTTCGGAGGAATCGAAACAAAATACATCAGACGTTATATCGACGACGCCGCAAGCTATGCCGATGACGGAAATATCAGAGGAATTTTACCTGAAATTAACAGTTAATTAATCATTTTTGTCATTTCCGTGCAAAAATAATGAATTATGGAGCACATTTTTGTTTATTCTTTATCTTGTTTTTTATTCAATAATAGTGTATACTTAAAAGGTAGTGACGTTCAGTTTACTAACATTGAATTTAACAGAAGTTCGGAATGATCCGAACGAAAGGAGATATAGATAAACATGCAATATTCGGCATCTCAAATCAGAAATATTTGTCTTATGGGTCACGGTGGAGACGGAAAGACCTCTCTTGCCGAAGCTCTTCTTTACCACACTAAGGGTACAGACCGCCTCGGTACAACTCCTGACGGAAATACCATATGCGACTTTGACCCCGAGGAAATCAAGAGAAAAATATCTATTTCTACCGCAATCGCTCCTATTGAATGGAAAAATACAAAAATAAATATTCTTGATACTCCCGGTTATTTCGACTTTGAAGGCGAAGTTCTTCAGGCTCTCAGCGCAGCTGAAACCGCTCTTATCGTTGTTTCCGCAAGAGACGGTGTTAACGTTGGTACAGAAAAGGCGTTCAAGCTTGCAAAAGCTAAGGGCGTTCCCGTAATGTTCTTTATTTCTAAGGTTGATGAAGAAAATGCCGCTTTCCAGAAGGTTTTCGATCAGATGAAGGAAATGTTCGGCAAAGGTCTTTGCGCAGTAAACGTTCCCGTATTCCAGAACGACGGTAATCTCGTCGGTTACTATAACCTTGTTGACGACGTTTGCCGCAGAGCAGACGGCAGCGGCAAGATCGCTGAAGTTTCTATCCCCGATTATAAGAAAGAAGCTATAGACAGACTCAAAGGTATCCTTAACGAAGCTATCGCGGAAACCGATGAAGAACTCATGGAAAAATTCTTTGCAGGCGAAGAATTCTCCAAAGAAGAGATCAGAAAAGGCGTTGAGATCGGTCTCGAAACCGAAACTCTCGTTCCCGTTCTTTGCGGTTCCTCATATACTCTCGAAGGTATTCCTTCTCTTCTCGACTTCTTTGCTCAGTACGTTCCCGCTCCCAAGGATAAATCTTCCGAAGACACCGGTCTTTTCGTATTCAAGACCATTGCCGACCCGTTCGTAGGCAAAATGTCCTTCTTTAAAGTCGTATCCGGCTCTATCGCAGCAGGCACGACACTTGTTAATCAGAATACCGGCTCCAACGAAAAACTCGGTCATATCTATACCATGAAAGGTAAAAAACAGACCGAAGTTACCGAACTTTGCTGCGGCGATATCGGCGTTGTTAACAAACTTGCAGCTACCGGAACAGGCGACGTTCTTTGCGTTGCAGGCAGCAACATCGAAGTTAATCCCATTGAATATCCGAAGCCCTGCTTCTCCAGAGCGATCAAACCCAAGGCAAAAGGCGACGAAGAAAAGATCTCTCAGGGCTTGCAGAGACTTGCGGAAGAAGATCTTACATTCTCTTACGTTAACAACGCTGAAACTCATGAACAGGTTATCAGCGGTATGGGCGACACCCATCTCGACGTTATCGTAAGCAAACTTAAATCTAAATTCAACGTTGCCGTTGATCTTTCAGAGCCTCGTGTTCCTTACAGAGAAGCGATCCGTAAGAAAGTTAAACAGCAGGGTAAACATAAGAAACAGTCCGGCGGTCACGGTCAGTACGGTGACGTTTGGATCGAATTCGAACCGTATGACGGCGAAGAACTCCTCTTCGAAGAAAACGTATTCGGCGGCGCTGTTCCGAGAAACTTCTTCCCGGCAGTTGAAAAAGGTCTCCGTGAATGCGCTCTCAAGGGCGTTCTCGCAGGCTACCCCGTAGTCGGTCTTAAAGCAACTCTCGTTGACGGTTCCTACCACGACGTTGACTCTTCTGAAATGTCATTCAAGATGGCTGCTTCCATCGCTTTCAAGGAAGGTCTCAAGAACGCTTCCCCGACTATCCTTGAACCTATCGGCAATCTTAAGGTTCTCGTTCCCGACAACCTTATGGGCGATATTATCGGCGATATCAACAAACGCAGAGGTCAGATCCTCGGTATGAATCCCGCTGAAGAAGCAGGTATGCAGGAAGTCCTCGCTACTGTTCCTATGTCCGAAATGGCTTCATATGCAACAGATCTTCGTTCTATGACTCGCGGCCGCGGCTCCTTTGATTTTGAATTCGATTCTTATCAGGATGCGCCCAGCAACGTTGCTCAGCAGATCATTGAAGAAGCTAAGAAGAATGCAGACGACGAATAATCTGTAAATTGAAAAGTAAAAGCAGACCGACGTCATGTCGGTCTGTTTCTGTAAGAAAGGGTTTTATTTAAATGGCAATGAATTTATATGAATCCGCTAAAGAGCGTGTTATAATAACAGCACATCGCGGTGCTGCCGGCGGTAATATTCCTTGTAATACAATAGGCGCTTACGATTCTGCTCTCGCACAGGGCGCAGATATGATCGAGATCGACGCAAGCCTCAGTGCAGACGGTACTCTTTACAGCTTCCACCCCTGGATGGAAGGTCAGCATCTCGGTACAGAGCTACGTATCCCCAAGCTTCATGACGACGAGATAAAAGAGCTTCGATATGTCAACTATGACCGTGCAAGAACAGAGTGGGGCGTTTGCTCCTTCGATGAGATCTTCGAAAGATATAAGAACCGTTGCTTTATTAACGTCGATAAGTTCGGCGAACATCCCAAGGAGATCTGCGATCTTATCCGTAAGCACAATATGCAGGATCAGATCGTTGTAAAAAGCGGTCCCAATAAGGAGTCTCTTGATATTATCGAACAGTATGCTCCCGAGATCGCATACCTTTGCGTTATCAATAAGGATGACAACGTTCACGAGATGCTCAAAAACCGCAATATCAATTATGTCGGCCTCGAAGTTCTCTTCTCAGAAGAAGACAGTCCGCTTTGTTCCGAAGAATTTATCGAAAAGCTTCATAAAGATAACAAGATCGTCTGGGTAAACTCCATTATTTACGATTATCATGCACAGCTCTCCGCACGTCATTCCGACGATACAGCTCTTTCCTATGATATGGAATACGGCTGGGGCTGGCTCGCTAACAAGAATTTTGACATCATTCAGACAGACTGGCCGCTCGCCCTCAAGGTTTTCCTCGAAAGCACCGGCAGACGTTTCAGAAACAAATAATTCAAAAGACACAAGCTTTTTTACGGCTTGTGTCTTTATTTATAAGATTTTTACTGAAGAGGACGCATGTCTGCAGGCATATAGGGGAGGGTAAATCCGATAAGATTTGCGCCTTCGCTTGCGGATGAACGTTTGAACTGGTTCTTGTAATATCTGCTGTAGAACATATCAAGCGCCGCATTGATGGTGTCATCATCATATTCATCAAATGTTGCGAACATGTATTTCTGAATTTCAGCTCTGGGGAATTTATATTTTGCAAAATAGAAGATAATAAAGTCGTGAAGAATGTACGGTCCGAGAATGTCTTCTGTCTGCTGTCCCTCAATAAGCTCGGGAGAAACAGGGGTCGCAACGATATCTTTGAGCGTTGTGGCAAGATCGCCGCCACGTTTGCCTGCAATATGAAGAACAAGCTCACGGATAAGAGTTTTGGGCACAGTCGCATTAACGTTATAATGGCTGAGATTGTCGCCTGCATAAGTTGTAAAGCCGAGAGCCGCTTCGGAAAGGTCGCCTGTTCCGAGAGCAAGAGCATTTTCAATATTTGCAACATCAAAAAGGATCTGTGCACGCTCACGAGCCTGTGCGTTTTCAAATACAACGTTCTTGTTTTCAACATCGTGTCCGATATCTTCAAAATGCTTGAGGAGAGATTCTTTGATATTGATCTCACGAACGGTAATTCCAAGCTCGTTCATGAGCTTTTTCGCATTTTCGTTTGTTCTTTGCGATGTTCCGAAACAGGGGAGAGTAAGACCGATAATGTTCGATGCGGGAATACCGAGCATTTTGAACGTATTTTCCGCAACAAGAAGAGCCATCGTTGAATCAAGACCGCCCGATACGTTTATAACAGCCTTTTTGATTCCCGTGTTGACCATTCTCATGTAAAGGGACTGGGTCTGAAGAAGGAAAAGGTCATCAAGATAACGCTTTTTATCGTTTTTACCGTAGTAGGGGATTCTGTAGTCGGCAACGTTCTTTCTTGTGTAGATAAGTCCGGTGTCTTTTGTGTCTTCCGCTGCTGCGATAACGGTTTCGGGTGCTTCCTGGTTCATAAATGCAACGGCAACGCCTTTGTTGAACACGCCGCAGAAACCTTTATATACATTGTCCGCAGAGCTTTCGCCGAAGCCGCCGTTTGCAACCGCAACAACGCAATTCTTTGCTCCGGAAGCCTTCGCACAATATTCAATAATATCATTCTGAATGCAGGGATATCCGGGCATGATCGTCGGAAGAAGAAGGATATCGACATTTTCTGTGCTGCTTTCGGAAACAGAAACGGTTTTGCCGTTTACTTTAAAGCTACTCTTTTTGAGAAGAGCACCTTCCTTGATTATAACATTTTCATGGTAGGGGACAGACGTTACAATGATCTTGTTTGTCTTCTCGCTGTATTCGCAAAGCTTGTCGAGCGCATCCTCTGTCTGCTGCTTGAATTCGGGGAATTCGTAAAGCTCGCCTGCGGAAGCGCCTGTGAGGGAGTAGGCAGGGAAAAGGTATATATCGCCCTCGTTTTGATCCATTATTTCAATCATTTTATTCGCATTTTCCTTCGGATAGCCGAGAGAAATGACAAAAACAGATGTTACTATTTTCATATTGTGACCGATACAGTCCTTTCAGTATTTTTCAATATCTTTAATTATATACCTTTTCGGCGTTTATGTCAAGTCATTCGCCGTAAAGTCGCATTTTGTTTAGAATAGGGGAGAACTGTTAGCCCATTCATTGTCTTTACGCCATCGTTTCAAGCATTTTTTTCGTAACTTCGTATTGACAAGTCTTTCCGTCGATATACGCCTGACACTCTTCAAACATATATTTGCCCATTCTGCGTACCTCGTCTCCTGCACTTCCTGCGATATGAGGGGTGAGTTTGCAATTCGGCAAAGTGTAAAACGGATGCTCGCTTATCGGCGGTTCGGGCTCTGTTACGTCAAGCAAAGCTGTCAAGTCCGGTCTTTCTGTTAAAATACGGACAAGATCATCTTCAATGACCTGCGCACCTCGTCCGGTGTTTATAAAGACCGCATTCTCTCTCATGCGTCGGAAAAGATCGTAGTTTAACATCCCCTTTGTCTGCTCATTGTTCGCTAAATGATTGGAAACGACAAACGAACGTTCAAACAGCTCCGTAAGCTCACATTTTTCAACACCTAACTCGCTCGCTTTTTCATCGGGAAGGAACGGGTCGAAAACGCTCACTTTCAGATTGTATTGTTTTAACATTTTAATGACCAATTTACCGATCATTCCTGCGCCGATAATGCCTACGGTTTCTCCGTAATTTCCTTTACATTTTCTGAAAGCGGAATCTGCTGCCTGTCTGCCTTCCGAATGGAAGATTCGATTACTTACAAAATAACCTTTATTTGCAAGAATTATCTGTGCAACCGTCATTTCTGCAACGGGAACAGCGTTTGCTCCCCATGCCGAAAAGACTTTTACACCGCATTCAAGGAACGGACGTGCAAAAGACTGCACACTGCCTGCACCGTAAAAGACACATTTGAGCTTCGGAAGCGTGTTTCTGATCTCTTCTTCGCTCATTGAGGGCATACCCCAGGTCGAAAAAATGATCTCAACATTTGAAAAATGTTCGGGGTTTTCCTGTATCATTTTGCGATTATAAACTTTTTCATCAAGCTCGGCGATCTTTTTGATTTCGCAAACCGTCTCGCTGTCATAAACTCTTGAAATATTATCGGGGGCTTCACATAAAAAAATTGCTCTCATTTCACACTATCCTTTTATTATACGTTTCAGCGCATCCATTTCTGTGGGGAGCGTTTCAATCCGTCCGTCAGGCATAAATTCAAGAAGAAGAGTACGGGGTGTTGTAAATTTAGACAGGTAGCCCTGCCATTCCTCGATGCCTTCGTTCAAAGAGAATTTTTCTTGACCTTTCCACTGAAAAACATGAATATTTCGTGTGTATGGTGCGATCGCTTCGGCATATTTCATGTTTTCCTCTATATTTTGCCATTGGAACGGCTGCCAATACATTCGGAATCTCGGCGAGTTTATCTCTTTCATGAATTCGAGCGCATCGTCAAGATATTCAGCTATAGTGTCATGATGACATTCCATACAGAAAAATACATCATATTTCTCTGCGATCTCAACGCTTTTACGGCATTCTTCAAGCAACAAGCGTCTTTCTTCTTCGGTCATATTTTTTCCGTTCTTTGTTCCGCACCAAAGGCGTAAAACATTTGTGCCAAGTATCTTTGCAGCCGTTATATAATCTGTCAATTCGCTGAGCGGCGTTTCGCCCAAACGGAAATATGTACCGTAAGATGAGCAGAACAAATCATATTCTTTTTGCAGTTCGGCAATTTCGTTTAATCGGGCAATATCACGGCAAGGCGCATGTACATCACTGCCCCATTCTATACAGGAAAGCCCTACATTCTTTACTGCTTGAATGATCTCCTTCGGCGTATTGCCCCGAAAAGAGACAGACACTAACCCTAATAAATACTGATTCTCTTTCATGCTTGTAACACCTTTCTCTTGAATGAAGGATCGCAATATACTTTTTCTATAACAAAAAAAGGAGAGGACGAGCCTCTCCTTTTTCAAGTTGCATTATAATTCTGTTAAAATTATTCAGCGATGGTGGAAACGACACCGGAACCAACGGTTTTGCCGCCTTCACGGATAGCGAAACGGAGACCTTCTTCGATAGCGATGGGAGTGATGAGCTCAACGTTGATGGTAACGTTTTCGCCGGGCATGCACATGTCAACGCCTTCTTTGAGGGTGATGATACCGGTAACGTCAGTAGTTCTGAAGTAGAACTGGGGTCTGTAGTTGGATACGAAGGGTTTATGACGGCCGCCTTCTTTAGCGGTAAGAACGTAAACCTCGCCGGTGAATTTGGTGTGGGGTTTGATGGTACCAGGTTTAGCAAGAACCTGACCTCTTTCAACGTCAGTTCTCTGGATACCACGGAGGAGACAACCGATGTTATCGCCTGCTTCAGCGGAGTCGAGGAGTTTTCTGAACATTTCGATACCGGTAACAACAGACTTACGGGTTTCTTCTTTGATACCAACGATTTAACTTCTTCAGACATCTTAACAACGCCTCTTTCAACACGACCGGTAACAACGGTACCACGGCCGGTGATGGTCATAACGTCTTCGATAGGCATGAGGAAGGGAAGGTTATCGTTTCTTTCAGGAGTGGGAATGAAGCTGTCAACAGCGTCCATAAGTTCTCTGAGGCAAGCATATTCGGGAGCTTCGGGATCTCTGGAAGTAGATTCGAGAGCGATAAGAGAGCTACCCTGAATGATGGGAGTGTCATCGCCGGGGAATTCGTACTTGTTGAGGAGGTCACGAATGTCCATTTCAACGATTTCGAGAAGTTCGGGGTCGTCAACCTGGTCACATTTGTTCATGAAAACAACGATTGCAGGAACGCCAACCTGACGAGCAAGAAGAATGTGTTCGCTGGTCTGAGCCATAACGCCGTCGGATGCAGCAACAACGAGGATAGCGCCGTCCATCTGAGCAGCACCGGTGATCATGTTTTTGATGTAGTCAGCATGGCCCGGGCAGTCAACGTGAGCGTAGTGACGGTTGTCAGTTTCGTACTCAACGTGAGCGGTGTTAATGGTAATACCTCTTTCTCTTTCTTCGGGTGCTTTGTCGATCATATCATATGCTTCGAACTGAGCGTAGCCCTTAAGGGAGAGGAATTTGGTGATAGCAGCGGTAGTGGTGGTCTTACCATGGTCAACGTGACCGATGGTACCAATGTTAACGTGGGGTTTAGTTCTTTCAAATTTAGCCTTTGCCATTAGAATAATCCTCCTATTAGTAGAATATAATATTTAAATTAATTATTTTTTCATGATTGCTTCCTGAATGCTCTTAGGTACTTCAGCATAGTGGCTGGGCTCCATAGTGTAAGCGCCACGGCCCTGAGTCTTAGAACGCATATCAGTAGCATAGCCGAACATTTCGCCGAGAGGTACGTGTGCAGTTACCTGCTGACCGCCGGTGATAACGTCGAGGCTCTGGATCTGACCACGACGGGAGTTGATGTCGCCGATAACGTCGCCGAGATATTCGTCGGGAGTGGTAACAACAACTTTCATGATCGGTTCCATAATAACGGGGTTAGCCTTCTTGGTAGCTTCCTTGAATGCCATAGAACCGGCAATCTTGAATGCCATTTCAGAAGAGTCAACTTCGTGGTAAGAACCGTCGTAAAGTGTTACTTTAACGTCAACAACAGGATAGCCTGCAAGTACACCGGACTGCATAGCGCCCTGGATACCTGCGTCAACAGCGGGAATGTATTCCTTGGGAATAGAACCGCCGACAACTTTGTTGATGAATTCGTAACCCTTGCCGGCTTCGTTAGGTTCAACGATGAGCT
>SVMP01000139.1 GCA_015067385.1 Oscillospiraceae bacterium
TCCTCATAAGAGAAGAACTTCTTCAGTTATTTCTCAATATTAACGAAGAAGGCGGAGCAGAAGCATTGGAGATCGCAGTTCACTATATAACGATCTTGCTTATTTGTCTTATAAGCCTGTATCTTTTACACATTTTCAGAAATGCGCTGCAAGCAATGGAAGTTTCCGTCTGGTCAATGATATCCGGGTTCATTGAATGCGCTGCAAGGGTCGTTATGTCAAAAGTTATTATAAATCTGATCGGAAACGACGCGCTGTTCATATCCGAACCGGTAGCCTGGATAGGTGCTCTTTTATCTGTAATGATACCGTATTTTTACTACAGCAAGAAATTGCTTAAAACGGAGAAATAAATGAAAATAAAAGATTGGTTTCAAAAAGAAATAAAGGAAACGGTTTTGCTTTTGCGATGCATACCGACAACAGTCGTTACACTGTTTGTTGTCAGCGTCATATGCATGAATCTTCTGGCAAACAAAACGCTTCTCCAACTCGAGTACATAGCGCTTGACGGCGGCATACTTATATCATGGCTTTCGTTTATGTGTATGGACATAATAACAAAACATTTCGGGCCGAAAGCGTCAAACAAAATCTCAATACTCGCATCAGCGATAAATCTGATGACATGCTTTATTTTTTTTATAGCAAGCATCATTCCCTCAAACGCAGCCGATTACACCTATTTTAACGGTATTTTCGGCGGAACATGGTTCATACTTCTTGCAAGTACGATCGCCTTTCTGTCATCTGCGGCGTTAAACAATATACTTAATTTCGCCATATTGAAAACATTCAAAAACAGACAGGATGGAAAGCTGGCATATGCAATAAGCGCATATGTTTCAACGTTTATCGGTCAGTTTTTTGATAATTTTCTGTTTTCCGTTATCGTTTTCGTTGGGTTTGCGCCTATATTCTGGGACGGATTTCATTGGACTGTTATTCAATGCGCGACATGTGCCTTAACAGGCGCTGTTGCGGAACTGATAATGGAAATTGTTTTCTCCCCGATAGGCTATAAAATAACCAAAAAATGGCGTGAAAACAAAGTCGGAAGCGAATACCTCGACTATATCGGAAAGGATTGTAAACGATGAAAATACTTATAACAGGTACAACCCAAGGCATCGGAAAAGCAATTGCAGAAAAATTTCTAAAAGAAAATCATGATGTTGTGGGAATAGACAGACAGAAAAAAAGTATTGATAATAAAAAATATACACACTATGAGTGTGATGTAAGGAACAAAGACATGCTTCCCGACATAGAAGATGTTGATATCCTTATTAACAATGCAGGAACTCAAAACGAAAACGATATAGACACAAACCTTAAAGCGTTGATCTTCATAACCGAAAAATATGCCTTTCAGGAGAAAATCAAGTCAGTTTTAAACATCGGTTCTGCAAGCGCACACACGGGGGCGGAATTTCCCGAATACTGCGCAAGCAAGGGCGGAGTGTTGGCGTACACAAAAAATGTAGCTATCCGCATAGCACCCTACGGAGCCACCTGCAACAGCCTTGACCCTGGAGGTGTTTTAACAGAACTCAACGAATGCGTTATAAACGACAAAGAACTTTGGGCAAAGATAATGGATGAAACACCTCTAAAAAAATGGGCAACCCCCGAAGAGATCGCCGAGTGGGCGTATTTTCTTACTGTTACGAACACGTTCTGCACGGGACAGAATATTCTCGTTGACGGCGGCGAAGCAATAAATTATCATTTTATATGGAAAGATGAGTAAAGCTATGAATGACGAATGCTTGATCTGCGGTGCTCCGTTGAAATACACAGAAAATGAGCAGGAAATGGAGTGTGTTCTCTGCCACAAAAAAGAGAACAGCAAAACCATATGCGAAAAAGGACATTATATCTGTAACGAATGCCATATGAACGGAACAGATTCGATAATCGGGCTGTGCATGAAAGATAAATCAAAAAATCCGTTTTCGATCATAAAAAAGATGATGAACATGCCGTTTTGCCATATGCACGGACCGGAACATCATATAATGGTCGGATCAACACTTCTTACTGCCTATAAAAATGCGGGCGGAAAGATCGATCTCGAAAAATCGCTTACAGAAATGCAGGCAAGGGCAAAGAAAGTTCCGGGCGGCGTATGCGGTTTTTGGGGCGCTTGCGGCGCAGGTATAAGCGCGGGAATGTTCATTTCAATAATAACAGGTTCCACTCCTCTTGCAAACGAAGAATGGGGGCTTTCGAATCAAATGACATCTAAAGCACTTGGTTCGATCGGAAAGATAGGCGGTCCGAGATGCTGCAAACGAGATTCTTTTACGGCGATAACAGAAGCTGTTGAATTTGTCAAAGAAAACCTCGGAATTGAAATGGAGACAGAAAAGCCTGTCTGCACTCATTTTGAGAAGAATAATCAATGTATTAAAGAAAGATGTCCGTATTACAGATCAGCGGACTAAATAAAACAAGTATATGCCGATGAAAAACTCATCGGCATTTTTCGAACATTTTCTACAACAGATATTGAATTACGAAAAGATTTGTGATATAATATGTGGAATAAAAAATGACGGAGAAAAAATATGGATAAGTTTTTTTTCAGATATGCGACCAAAGACGATGCCGCCTTGGTTTTGAAGTTTATAAAAGATATAGCTGAATACGAAAAGATGTCCGACCAGGTTGTAAACTCGGAAGAACTTTTGCTTGACTGGGTTTTCGAAAAGAAAAGAGCGGAAGTAATTTTTGTTCTTGAGGACGGAAAAGAAGTCGGTTTTGCGCTGTTTTTCCATAATTACTCAACTTTTGTCGGCAGATCGGGATTATATCTCGAAGACCTGTTCGTTCAACCTGCATACAGAGGTAAGGGATACGGAAAAGCACTCATAACAAAGCTTGCGGAAATTGCCGTGGAAAGAAACTGTGGCAGGATGGAATGGACCTGTCTTGACTGGAACAAGCCGAGCATTGATTTTTACCTTTCCCTCGGAGCTAAGCCTATGGACGAATGGACAACATATAGACTTGCAAGAGAAGAACTCAAAAAACTGGCAGAAAATTTATAAATTCAGTTTTACATTTTTTTACGCAATAAAGAAAACAAAAAAAGGCGATAAGATGTTCAGAAAGACATCCGCCTCCCCTATTACAGATAAATAAATTAAATTGGGGGCATATGTACCAAAAAATAAAAGAGATGGGATCATGAGAAAAGATAAATCAACATATATACAAAACATTTTACTACCATGCGTTCTTTTTTCAATAATAACGGGTGTTGTTACGGGCACACTGATATTTTTGTTTAAAGCATCAGCATCATTTTTAATCTCGAAATCGGAAATGATATATGAGTTTGCCCGAGAAAACCCAATGATGATACCTTTACTCATTATCGGAATGGCAGTCGTTGGTCTGCTATCGGCAATACTTTTAAAATATGTACCCGATGCGCGCGGCGGCGGTATACCTACCGCTATAGCGATACTTCGCGGACTGATAACTTTCAGCTGGGTTAAAAGTATTGTTTTTGTCTTTGTTTCAGCAATGCTGACTTATTTCGGAGGCGTACCCCTCGGAAATGAAGGCCCGAGCGTTCAGATGGGCACGGCAGCGGGAAAAGGAATCGTTTCCTTATTTGCAAAAAAACACATGGCATGGGACAGATATATAATGACAGGCGGCGCATGTGCAGGCTTTGCGGCTGCAACAGGCTCACCTATAACCGGTTTGCTTTTCGCATTCGAAGAAGCACACAGAAGAGTTTCACCGATGATATTTATGGTTGCTGCAATGTCAACATTTGCAGGCGTGTCAACGGCACAACTGCTCTGTCACTTAACAAATACTTCTTTTTCGCTTTTTCATTTTTCAATAAACGCCGTAATGCCCCTGAAATATATCTGGACAGCGATCATTATCGGACTTATTGCAGGATTAACAGCTGCCGGATTTACATATCTGTACAACGCTATAAGACATTTTGTTAAAACCACATTAAAAAGAATTCCATTCACCGTAAAGATCGTCTCTATATTTGTTATTTCTGCAATCATAGGGTTAATTTCTGCCGAAAGCATCGGATCGGGACATCATCTCATCGACCATTTGATAGAAGGTCACGGCGTAACAGCAATGCTTATCGTTATATTCATCGTTCGAGCATTTCTTTTACTGCTTGCAAACAATTCCGACATAACAGGCGGTCTGTTCGTTCCGACACTTGCTTTCGGAGCAATAATCGGTGCTTTGAGCGGAAAAGTTTTGGTTTATTTCGGGCTTCTTCCCGAAGAATATTATTCAATAACAGTCATCATGGGAATAGCCGCATATTTGAGTTCATCATCAAGAACTCCCCTTATAGCCCTTGCGTTTGCAACCGAAGCGCTGTACGGAATGAGCAATATTTTACCTATAGGTATTGCAATAACAGTTTCATTCCTTGTTATTGAAACGATGGGTATTCCCGCATTTACAGATACTGTTGTTGAAAACAAGGCTGAAAGCTTCAATCACGGAAAAAATGCATATATTGTTGAAGCACATATGACAGTTAAACCCGAATCGTTTATTTGCGGTAAAGAAGTAAGGGACGTTATATTCCCTCCCACATGTGTAATTCTTGACATACAAAAAGACAGATCGCTGCATATTCCTACTACATCATTATCCGAAGGCGATATTGTTCATTTACATTTCCAGTCATTTGATATAGGCGCTACGACAGAGCAACTCGAAGCAATTTTCGGAACTCAAACAAACGATATTAATTCTCAAATAACATTCAGCAAAAAGAATCAACACGTTCCTGAAATCACGTAAACGGTATATTTATAAAAAGCATCTCCGACCCGATATGGTTTTGGAGATGCTTTTCAATTCATCAAATTTTTTTAATTTATTAAAATGTTGTTTTATAAAGGTATATCACCGTCAAAAATTGCTGTAATTCGCCGTCCGTTATACATGATTTACTCCTCCATCAATGAAATAAGGGCGCCCGAATTTTCACTGTTTTTTATGCAGAGGTTATATCCGCCGACGGTTGCGGAATATGCTCCGCGTTCAATACCGGGCGTTATGTAGATCATGCCGTTACAGATAACATCCTCGCCATTGAATGCGTTGAAATGTATAATAGAACATTTATCTGTCGTTATCTCGTTCATTTGAGGAGACCAATGAACCGGCGTTCCCTTGTTGTATATTTTTTGCGAAGGTAAATTCACCCCAACCTCATCTTCGTTCGAAATAATCCCATCAGAACACAGCGCAAGGATATGGGTTGCATTGGGGATATCGAATTCAAATTGAAAATACGGCTGAGTATGACTTTGGTATGGGTCGTTTACCCATTCTGCGAACCCGACTTTTTCTTCAGGAATAAGCTCATATATATCCCATATAGTCGTTCTTTGGGCATTTTCTTCGTAGTAATAACGAACAATGTACATTTTTTCATTACATTCGAGAAGACAATAATTGTCAGACAAAGGTTGCCAGAGTATATTATCAGTATTGTTCAATTCTTCGGGAACGTTCAAGAAGAACATTTCGTTCCACTCTTCTTTTGTCCAAGGTAATTTCT
>SVMP01000140.1 GCA_015067385.1 Oscillospiraceae bacterium
ATATAGGGGTATAGCTCAGCAGGTAGAGCAGCGGTCTCCAAAACCGCGTGCCGAGGGTTCGATTCCTTCTGCCCCTGCCAAAAAATCCAAGTCGAAAGACTTGGATTTTTTCATTTCTTCTTATTTATTGTAATTGGCTAAGACCGAATAATATTGACTTTTGAGATGATTTTGGGTTTGAATACTGTTTTAAAGAGAAAACAGAGAGTTGATTTTTCAATGATAGTATGATATAATGTAAAAGCAAAATATTTTCAATTAAGGTAGTTAACGATGAACAGGATATTAATGATAACAAACGGCAAAAGCGATTTAAGCGAGCTGATACACCAAAACTGTCAGGATGTTACGGAAATATCATTCAACGAAACATCTTTTTCGACAGATGAATATGATGCTTTATGTATACTCGGAGGAAACAACGATGAAAGAACGACACTTTCCGCACCGTTGAGAGTATGCGTAGAGAAAATGAGGGAAACGGGAAAACCGATATTTACGGAATTCATCACATCAATATCGAGCGCATATATAAACGTTGTAAAGAAAACTACGCATCATAGAATGGTTTTTTCCGACCGAGATTTCAAAGTTGAAGGATTGACCGAGGGTGATGTTCTTGACGGACACAGCAACGAATGTATAAACTACGTTTTTATATCTCCGTCCTCCTACCCTATTTTAACATATCACGACTATGTTTGTGCTCATTCGCATATTGAGATGGACGAGCAGACATATAAGCGGGGGCTTTGTGCGATGTGGAAAGAAAACAACCTTATCGCATGTGCATTCCGTCTATGCAATTTCAGAAGAGCAAGGCTGGCGCCCCGCCGCAGTTTCGAAGCTCTTATTGCGGCAATAATCCGTTTTCTTGCAGGCGAAAATATCGATATTGAATTTCAAGAACCTGTTTGTATGTACGAAAAGAAAGATGTTGAGTCTGTTTCCGATATAGAAAATGCTGTTGAACGAGGACTTAAATGGTTTAAAAACGCAGATATACTCAAAGAAAACGGAAAGCTCGGTGTTCTTGAGGGCTTTTTCCATTTGATAAACGCAAAAGACGGCGTACAGGAAAGACTGTTCAGTGTTCGAACAGACTGTTGCGGAGAAACAGCAGGCGCGTACATGCTGCATTCACTTATAACAGGAAACGAAGAAAGCAAAGAGATAGCAGAAAACATATACGAATTCTGTTTTAAATATCTGCAAGTTAAAGACGGCGAAAACAAAGGGATGTTCCGCTGGACAGAATCGGCATGGGAGACATGTTATCAGGATGATGTAGCACGTGTTATTATCGGATTGCTTTTACATCAGCATTTTGACGGAACAGTCCCCTATTTTAAAGAAATATGCGAATGTCTTGATTTTCTTGTTGAAACGACCGGTGAAGACGGGGTTAGAGTAGGACGAACAGATCTGTTAACATTGACGCCCGAAAGACGAGAGGACATAAAGAAAGCAGGCAGCGGTTCTCCATGCGCTCACTATAATGCATATTATCATGCAGCATTACTTCTTGCATACCGTGCAGGAGGAGATAGGCGTTATTTCGAAACAGCAAAAAAAGGGCTGTCGTATATTATGTCCGTTTACCCGAACACCGTAAGGGAAACGAGCGAAACGGAAGAAAACTGCAGATTAGTGCTCGGACTTTCTGTTTTATACGAATTAACAGGAGAAAAAGAGCATTATGAATGGCTGTGCAAGGTTTGCGATTACCTTGACGAACACAGAGCGGAATGCGGTGCGGTTCCCGAATGGGATACAGATTACCGTGCGGCATGTTCACGAAACCACACCGGAGAATGCGCATTACTTGCAAACAACGGAGATCCGGTTGTTGACTTATTATATTCAAACAACTGGCTGCCGCTCGGATATTCTTACGCATACCTTGCAACGAAAGAAGAACGTTTTTTAAATGCATGGAAAAAGATCGCATCATTCCTCTTATCATGCCAGATAAAGAGCGATGACAAGCTTCTTGACGGAGCATGGACACGCGCTTTTGACATCGATAATTGGGAAGCGCACGGTGTTCCTCACGATGTCGGTTGGGCACCTTGCTGTATAGAATCGGGGTGGACCGTCGGAGAAATTCTTATGGGTTTACAGTTTATACAGCAGGTTGAAAAGATCAAATAATATAGCAGAAGCCAAGTTGTAAATGCAACTTGGCTTCATTGTTTTATATCCTATACAGTATCTATACATCTATGGACGGATGCCCATTTGAAAAAGAAATATGCGCTGTCCATTTTCCGAGAGAAACAGTTATTTTTGACCCATCGGAAAGATCTGCTTCCAAATAATAACCATAGATAATACTGTCCTTTTGTTCTCCGTTCACATAAAGATAGGTATGAACCAGACCTCTGTACAATGTTATATAATCGGAATTTACTTCAACCGTAACCAACCTTAGGAATAAACAATCTGTTATCAAAACTATAAGAGCAGGAATAAAGCCCAGAACACCGATAAGTATTCCCCATATATAATCGATATTATAGTTAATGTTCTGATGAGTTATAGGTCCCCAGCTCGTTTCTTCAACAGACCCGCTTTGATAGTACAATACCGTAAATACGATCAGGATCAACAAAAAGACGACACACACGAGGGATTCTGTAATTCGATGTTTCTTTATACGAATCTTTAGTTTATTTTCTAAATCAATATGATTCATAAAAACAACCCTTTTCAGATATTATAGAGTTCACCGTATTTCTTTTCGAGATAATCTGTATAGACAAACGGATCAAACGGTTCGCCGAGGACTTTATCAAGAAGATCGTTCGGTTCCATAAGGCGACCGTATTTCCAGATATTTTCACGGTTCCATTCATTGATCGGAGCGAAGTTGCCGTTTTTCATACAGGTATCGACATCGATAGTCTGTTTCATTTTACGGAGGATCTGCGCACCGTAAGCACTGCCGAGAGCGTAAGACGGGAAATAACCCACACTTCCGCCTGACCAATGGCTGTCCTGAAGAACGCCCTGCTTATTATTGGGAACCTCAACTCCGAGATATTCGAGATAAAGTCTGTTCCATTCGGAAGGGAGATCTTTGACAGCGAGTTCACCGGACATAACACGTTTTTCAAGCTCGTAACGAACCATTACATGTAAGCAGTATGTGACCTCGTCGGCTTCCGTGCGGATGAGAGACGGAGTTACAAGATTTACTGCGCGGTAAACGTCTTCGGCTGTATAGCCTTTCATCTGTTCGGGGAAGCATTCACAGATCTTCGGGAAGATAAACGAAACGAATTCGCGGCTTCTGCCGAGAAGGTTTTCGTAAAAACGGCTCTGGCTTTCATGAATACCCATAGAAACGCCGCCGTCGAGGAGCGTATAAGCAAGATCGTCAGCAGAACCCATATCGTAAAGCGCATGACCGCCTTCGTGAATAACGCTGAACATGGAAGAAACGAAATTCTGTCTGTTGAAGTTGGTTGTTATACGAACATCATGATGAGAACCGAGGCTGATAGTAAACGGATGCTCAGTAGTAGCAAGACCGCAATGAGAAAGATCGATACCCATTATTTTCATGAGTTCGAGAGAGAATTTTTCCTGAGCGATCTCGTCGAAATCGTTCCAGAGGCATTTATCGGAAAGCTGTTCTTTTTCGGAGATCTTTTTGATAAGAGGAACGAGTCTGCTCTTGAGTGCGGAGAAAAACGCATCGCATTTTTCCATTGTAAGACCGTTTTCGTATTTATCGAGGCAATAGTCATACGGGTGTTTTTCGGGAGCACAGTATGACGCGAAACGCTTTTCTGTTTCGAATATTTTTTCGAGTATGGGGCAGAAAAGATCGAAATCTTCGGTTTCCTTTGCGGTATGCCATACGTCATCCGCTTCAACAAGAAGCTGTTGATATGCAACGTATTCATCCATCGGGATCTTCTGCATTTCTCTTATATCTTTGATCGCAAGGCTGACCGTTCTTGAATCTTTTTCGGAAAGCTCGGATTTATGAGCATCGAGAAATTCAAGAAGTTCAACTGTTTCTTTGCCTGTTGAGAGGATATACTGTTCTTCGCTGAGGACGGAAAGAGTCTGTCCCCTGTTTGCTGCAGTCGCTTTGGGCGCAGAAGTCACGCCGTCATAATAAATAAGAGACATAGCATGATTATATGCGCTGAGCTTTGCCTGCAGTCTGTATAAATTTTCGCAAGCCTGTTTGAGATCCATAATAAAAAACCGTAGCTTACTTATGAAAGCTTCCTTTCTATTGAGATAATAAATTCGTTTTATCAATGATTATTTTGTTTCAACATATTTACTTGCCTGTTTGGTAAACATATCATAATACGTACCTTGCGCTGCCATCAATTCCGAATGATTTCCTTCTTCCAAAACAGAACCGCCGCTGATGACTAAAATTCTGTCAAGATCACGGACGGAGGACAAACGGTGGGCGATCATAATAGTTGTGGACTTCGCGCACTGATTTAAAAGAGTTTCATTCATCTCATACTCTGCAATAGGGTCAAGCGCAGAGGATGGTTCATCCAACAATACCAATCCGTTTTGAGCCGTCATAACACGTGAAAGCCCGATCTTCTGCGCTTCTCCCCCAGAAAGCATAATACCGTCTTTACGGAATTCTCTTGTGATCTCATCATCTAAAGATGCGTTATTTTTCTCGAGGATACGATCAAGTTTCAGAGCGGATATAATTTCAGAGCATCTGTTGTCATCCGTAGAATGAAACAGTTCCATATTATCTCTAAAAGACATCGCATACATATTTGTATCCTGGAAAGCGACACCGATGCATGATCGGAGGGCACGGATATCATACTCACGTATATCTCTTCCGTTGATAAAAATTGCGCCTTCGGAAACATCATACAGTCTCAGGATAAGCTTTACGATCGTTGATTTGCCGACACCGTTTTCTCCGACTAAAGCAACCTTTTCGCCTTTGTTTACGGTAAAATTCAGATTTTTCAAGACATAAGAATCTTCCGTTCTGTATCGGAAAGATACATTTCTGAATTCCAAAGAAAAAGGCTCGTTTTGCTCGGGAGAAATAATTTCGGTATTTTCAATTTCTATATCAGATTTTAAAGTGAAAAATTTACGGATACGTTCAGAGTATGATCCAAGAAGATCAACACTTTTTGAGATGTCAAAAATATCGTATAAATAGTCATCCAGCTTATCAGCCGCCATCCACATGGTAGCAAACATACCGATATTCGCAAGACTGCCGTCCATGTAAGCAGACGCAATACAAAACAGAATAACTGCACGTGAAAGATTATACACAAGACTCTGCCATGTAAGCAATCCGAATGCTTTCTTCGAAAATTTGTCTAACAGACCAAGCTTTTGGTGCGAGTTACTGTCGTATATTTGGGATGCTTTGGAATACAGATTGGTTGTACGCATATCGGCGCCGTATTCCTTTATATAATGAAGACGGTGAATATAACCGAGTTTTCGATCATATGGAACCAAGGCTTCCTCTTTTGCAACCTCAATTTTATTATAAAAAAAGTTAAAGACAG